>JADGNS010000278.1 GCA_017883355.1 Candidatus Solibacter sp. | reverse complement strand
GGCCGATGCGTGCAAACATAGTATTCCCTTCTCTCTTCGTGCTGACCTCCATGATTGACGCAGAACGCGCGCCGGGTCAAGCCACCGGCGCCGCCGCCTTACTGAGCCTGGATGATCTTGACTTCGCCCAGGTTCAAGTCGCGGATGGACTTCTCGATCTTGGCGCGATCGCCCACGATCACCCAGATGAGATGATCGGGGTCGATGAGAGTGCGGGCGGCGTCCTTGAGATCGCCGGCGGTTAGCGCCTTTACTTTGGCGGCGTAGGTGTCCCAGAAGTCATCGGGAAGTCCTCCCTGGAGGATGGTGCGGATGGAGCGCCCGATGGCAACCTGGGTTTCGCGCGAGCCCGGCAGTTCCAGCACCTTGCGCACCTTGGATTTGTCCAGCTCCGCCTCGTTGGGCGGACGCGCACCCACCACGTCTTTGAATTCCTTGCGCATTTCTTCGAGAGACTCTTTGGTTTTGTCGGTCTGCACCGGCGCGAAGCCGATGAAAGGACGCTGCGCGGTGGTGGCCAGCAGGACGCTCCGCGCGCCATAGGACCAGTGCTTGTCTTCGCGCAGGTTCATGTTCAGACGGCTGCCGAAGGTGCCACCCCAGATGTCGTTCAGGGTGCCGAGCGCGATTTCCTGGTTGACGTTGATGGGCGGTGCGATGCCGCCGGCGACGATTACCGTCTGGAGCGCGTCCGGCTTGTCGATCAGATAGACCAATGGTTGCTTGGGGCGCTCCACGTGGGCGATGGCCTTGGCCGGCACCGCGCCCGGCTTCCATGCGGCCAGGCGCTTTTCGAGTTTCGGAACCAGGTCGGCGAGCGTCGTGTCGCCCACCACCACCAGGACGGAGTTATTCGGCCGAACCCAAGTGCTGTACAGCTTCTCCAGATCCTCCCGGCGCAACTTACCGACGGTGTCGGCTCGACCGGTGCCGGAATACGGCATAGAGTAGGCGTGGCCCTCACCGTACAGAAGCGGCGGGAAGACGCGTAAGGCCATGCCGAAGGGTTCGCTCTGCTCCTGCTGGATATTCGCCAGTTGAATGGCCTGCTCGCGTTTAAACTCGCTCTCCGGGAAGGTGGGGTTGAGCAGAACGTCGGCGTACAGATCCAGCGACCCGTCCAGCTTGGCGGTGAGCGCGGACAGTTGAATCATGGTGAAATCCAGATTCGAGAACGCGTCGAGGTTGGCCCCCAGGCGCTGCAGCTCATCGTTAATC
Source organism: Candidatus Solibacter sp. (assembly GCA_017883355.1). Classification (GTDB taxonomy): domain Bacteria; phylum Acidobacteriota; class Terriglobia; order Bryobacterales; family Bryobacteraceae; genus Solibacter. Next base: position 5,429 of record JADGNS010000278.1, on the reverse strand, counting down.
TGAAGCGAATCGCGGGATTTGGTACCGCCAGGCAGCACCGCACTCATCAGCATGGTGGCACCGAGCTTGGCAGGCTCGTCGGCAGAGTATCCGGCCCTGACCTGCATCCAGAGACTTACCAGCGGCGTGTCGTGGCGCTCCGCCAGAATCACCTTTAGTCCATTCGTCAGCGTGGCGCGCTGGAACTTGGGCAGCTTGAAATCGTCCGGACTGGCCGGGGTCGGGAGCTTGGAGCGATCCGCCGAGGAAGTCCCAGGCTTGAGTTCCGGGAAGGGGTGGACTTCGAGGACGTACACGCCATCGGAGAGCCAGGCGCGCGCCACCTGCTGTAGATCGGCCTTGGTGGCCTGGCGCACCCAGTTCAGGGCGAGCTTGTACTGCTCGGGGTTGCCGGCGAACACCATGCCCTGGGCCAGACGGTCGCTCTTGCCGCCGAAGCCGCCGATGCGCTCGATGCCGCGGACCATGCCGGCCTCATACTGCACTTTGACCCGCTCGAGTTCCGAATCGTTGGGACCATCCTTGAGGAAGCGCGCCAGTTCCTCGCGCACGGCCGCTTCTACCTTCTCCACACCGGCGCCCGGTTGGGCGAAGGCGTAGATCTGAAATTGGCCATTGATCTCGCGGGCGTTCTGGCCGGCCTGCACCTGGGTCGCGATGCGGTCGTCATAGACCAGGCGCTTATAGAAACGCGAGGTCTTGCCATCGCTCAGAACCTGTCCGATCAATTCCAGCAGCACCGAATCGCGGGTGGACCACTGCGGAGTGTTCCAGGTCATGGTGAGAAGAGATTGCGGCACGCGATCCTGCACCGAGCCGCGATGCTCGCCGGTCATTTTGGCAACCCAGTCGGTGGGACGAGCGATCGGCGGACCAGGCGGAATATCGCCGTAGTATTTCGTCACTTTCTCTTTGGCGGTCTTGAGGTCGATATCGCCGGCCAGAACCAGAACCGCATTGGAAGGATTGTAGTAAGTCTGGAACCACTTCTGGACATCGGCGAGCGCAGCCGCGTCGAGGTCTTCCATGGCGCCGATCACAGTCCAGGAATAGGGATGCCCTGCCGGAGCGGTGTTCTTGACGATGAGCTCTTCGGCCACCGCGTAGGGCTGGTTCTCGCCCTGGCGTTTCTCGTTCTGCACGACGCCCCGTTGTAGATCGAGCACTTCCTTATTGATGGAGTTATAGAAGTGGCCCATGCGGTCGCTTTCCAGGAAAAGGGTATAGTCGAGGGCCGAGACGGGCACGTTCTCGAAGTAGTTGGTTCGGTCCTCGTTGGTGGTGCCGTTCAGGTCGGTGGCTCCCACTTTTTCCATGGCGTCAATGTAGCGGCCCTTGAAGTTGTCGCTGCCGCCGAACATGAGGTGCTCGAAGAGGTGGGCGAAGCCGGTCTTGCCGGGCTTCTCATTCTTGGACCCCACGTGAAACCAGGTGTTGACGGCCACGATAGGCGCCTTATGATCTTCGTGAACCAGCACGGTAAGACCATTGGGAAGGGTGAACTTCTCGTAAGGAATGTTAACGTCGGCCGCCGGCATACGGCAGGCGAATAGAAGAAGGGCGAGAGGGGCGAAGCGGTATCGCATGCAGGCCATGTTAGCAGTTTCTCTTCTGGAAACAAGGCCCGCCCTCCCGGATCGCGGACGGACGATAGCTATGCTCGCGATGAATGCTCTAGGGATTTTGGGGTCCTGGACGAGAGACGTGTAGGGCAACTTCACGCAGCAGGGAGCTGGGTTTGGGGCAGGGCTGAAGGCAGGGGGGCGCCGGGATTCAACGCAGAATCAACAGGTTGCGCTATCGCGCTACAATCGAACCTTACATGTCCCTCATCGTGGTTGGATCCGTTGCCTATGACGGCGTCGAAACGCCTCATGGAAAAGTAGACCGCATGCTCGGCGGAGCATGCACGTACATCTCCCTCGCCGCCGCGTATTTTACGGAGGTTAAAATCGTCGGCGTGGTCGGGGAGGATTTCGCACAGGAAGACATCGATTTCCTGGCGTCCCGCAAGATCGATCTCGCCGGCCTCGATCGCGTCGCCGGCAAGACGTTTTTCTGGGCCGGCAAGTACTCGCCGGACATGAACGATCGCGAGACTCTGCGGACCGATCTCAATGTCTTCGCGGATTTCAATCCCAAGCTGCCGGAGAGCTTCCGCACCGAGCCGTATCTCTTTCTGGGCAACATCCAGCCCGATCTGCAGCGCAGCGTGCGCAACCAGATGAGCAATGTGCAGCTCACCGGCGGCGACACCATGAATTACTGGATCAACGACTTCCGCGCGGCGCTGCTGGAGACCCTCAAGCAGTGGGACTTCCTGCTGATCAACGATAGCGAGGCGCGCCTGCTTTCGGGCGAGCACAACCTGCGCCGCGCCGCCGCCAAGATCATGGCCATGGGGCCGCACACGCTGGTGATCAAGCGCGGCGAGTACGGCGCCATCCTGTTCCGCAAGGGCGAGCACTTCATGGTCCCCGGCTATCTGCTGGAAGACGTCTTCGACCCGACCGGGGCGGGCGATTGCTTCGCGGGCGGCTTTATCGGCTACCTGGCCGGCCGCGGCGTCGCGCCCTCCAACGGCGATCTCGATTTTGCCGAACTGCGTCGCGCCGTGATCTACGGTTCCGTCATGGGCAGCTTCTGCTGCGAAAAGTTCGGGGTGGACCGTTTCCGTACCCTGACCCATGAAGAAATCGAGGCCCGCTATCAAGAGTTCAAAAACCACACCTCGTTTTAGCGCGCTTATCGTGTTCGCGGCGCTGGTCGTGCTGAGCGGCGCAGCCATCGCCATTTTCTATTCCAACGGCTGGCTGCTCTACTACGGCGACGCCGAGGCCCATTTGAACATCGCGCGCCGCATGGTGGATTCGCGGACTCCGGGGTACGATCAGGTGGGCACAGTGTGGCTGCCCCTGCTGCACTGGCTGATGCTGCCTTTGGTGCGCGTGGATGCGTTGTGGCTGAACGGCATGGCCGGTGCGATCCCTTCGGCCATCGCCTTCCTGCTGGCCGGAACTTTCCTTTACGCGGCGGCCTATCGCATCTTCGATTGCACTTCCGCCGCGGTGGCCGCCGCCGGGCTCTTCGCGCTCAATCCCAACGTGCTCTACCTGCAATCCATCCCCATGACGGAGAGCCTCTTCTCCGCCTGCCTGCTGGCGCTCTTGTATTTCTCGGTGCGCTTTCGCGAGACGCAGGGATGGGGCGCGGTCGCGCTCGCGGGGGTCGCGGCCTGCGCGGCAACACTCACGCGCTACGAGGGCTGGGTCCTGCTGCCCTTCGCGGCGGCATATTTTGCGATCGCCGCGCGGCGCAACCGCATCGGCGTCGCGATGCTCTTCAGCCTGCTGGCCGGGCTCGGTCCGCTATTCGTCCTGGGGCACCACTGGTGGCTCACGGGCGACGCGCTGGCCTTCTATCGCGGACCCTACTCGCCGCGCGCGATTCAGGGCAACGCCGCTTACCCGGGCAGGAACGATTGGCGCGAGGCGTTCCTCTATTACCGCACCGCCGCGCAACTCTGCGCGGGCCCGTGCCTGCCGCTGATTGCGCTCGCCGGGATCGTGGCCGCGCTATTGCGCCGCGCCTTTTGGCCGATGCTGCTGCTGGCCCTCCCCGGGATTTTCTACATCTGGAGCATGCGCACCTCCGGCGGTACGCCGATCTTCATTCCGACGCTCCCGCCGTTTTCCTACTACAACAGCCGCTACGGTATGGCCGTACTGCCGCTCTTCGCGCTGGCCGGCGCCGCCATTGTCAGCGTGGCGCCGCGGCCGCTGCGCTCCACGCTGGCGGTGTTGGCCGTTCTCGCCGCCGTGATTCCGTGGGTAGCGCATCCCTCGCCGGCAAACTGGGTCACCTGGGAAGAATCGCGCGTCAATTCGGTGGCGCGAAGAGAATGGACCCGGCAGGCCGCGGATTACCTGCGCCCGCGCTACGTCCGCGGTTCCGGCATCCTTACCGGATTCGGCGACCTCACGGGCGTGTATCGCACTCTCGCCATCCCCTTGCGCGAGACCTTCACTCCCGATAACGGACTGCCTTTCGACGCCGCCGTGAGCCGCCCCGAGCTCTTTCTGCACGAACCATGGGTGGTGACCATGGGAGGCGCCGCCGCGCAGACCGCCGTCAATCGCGCCGCGCGGCTCGGCATCGTTTATTCTTTGGAAGAGACGATTATTGTGAAAGACGCGCCGGTGATTGAGATTTACCGCAGGTAGGCGGAAGGAAAGCAGTCCGAGCTTCGCTCGGATGGACAAGCCGGAGGCTTATCCCACTTAAGGAGAAGACATGGTAGCGCAGGAATTCGTCACCACAGCATTTGAACTGCCCGGGTACAGGGTGAAGCGCAACCTCGGCGTCGTCCGGGGAATCGTAGTGCGCTCGCGCTCCATCGTGGGCACGATCGGCGCCAGCCTGCAGACCATGGTGGGCGGCAACATTTCGCTATTCAGCAACCTCTGCGAGCAGACACGCAACGACGCCTTCGCTCTCATGCTGCAGCATGCCGAAGCGCTCGGCGCCAACGCCGTCATCGGCGTGCGCTACGATGCTACCGAAATCATGCAGGGTGTCACCGAAGTGCTGTCCTACGGCGCCGCAGTGGAAGTCGAGCGCATTCCGAAATGAAGATTCCCTTCACCAAGGCTCACGGCGCCAAGAACGATTTTCTCTTCACCTGGCGGCAGGACGCGCCAGATCCGGCCGCCAGCGACCACGCCGCTGTGGCGCGCGCCATCTGCGACCGGCACACCGGTATCGGCGCCGATGGGTGGATGCTGGTGGATCCGCCGTGCGACGCCGATGCCGAAGGCACGATTCAGCTTTACAACTCCGACGGCAGCACGGCCGAGATGTCGGGCAATGGCACGCGCTGCGCCGCCGCGTTCCTGATTCGCCACGGCCACGCCACGGGCGTGGTGCGCGTGCGCACCGGCGCCGGTGTGAAGACGTTGCGGCTGCTGAAACGCCGCGCGCTGGAGTTCGAATTCGAAATGAACATGGGCCGCCCGGAAATCACCGCCGCGAGTTTCCCACTGGAACTCGCCAGCGGCCCGCGCGACGTCACCCTGCTCTGGGTGGGCAATCCGCAATGCGCCGTGCCGGTGGAGCACTTCGATTTCGACTGGCGCGCGCTGGGCGCTGAAATCGAGCGCCACGCGCACTTCCCGAATCGCACCAACGTGTCGTTCGTGAAGGCGGTGGACGAGCACACCATCGATGTGCGCTTCTGGGAGCGCGGCGCCGGAGAGACGATGAGCAGCGGCACGGGCTCGACGGGAGCCGCCGCGATGGCCGTGGCGCGCGGATGGGTGAGTTCGCCGGTGCGCGTGCTGACGCCCGCCGGCGCCATCCACCTGCGCTTCGACGGCGACATCTATCTCACCGGCCCGGCGGAGATCGTCGCGGAAGGCGAGTGCTTTTTG
>JADGNS010000277.1 GCA_017883355.1 Candidatus Solibacter sp. | reverse complement strand
TTGACTACCTCGGTGTACAGCGCGGGTGTGGTCCCTAGATCCGGCGGCAGTTCCACGTACAACAGGTACTGCTTCATCCGTAACAGGTCCGCTGCCGGGTGATCGCAGGGGTAGCCTTTGGGCACGCGCGTCAACTGCTCGCCCTGCACCGCGGTGAACAGCCGCCGGACCGCGCGCGCCGCGGCGATCTTGCGGAATTCCTCGTGCCGCTCCGCCAGGTGCTGGCGGATGGCGACCAGCGTCTGGGGTTCCGGCATGTAGATGCCGCCTCCGATCGCGACTTCCTTGTGCGAAACCGCGAAATAGTATCCGGCGCCCGCCTTGTCCCCGCGCCGCGAAAACGAGGCCGCAATGTGGTCCTTGTACGGCGTCTTGTCCTTGCTGAAACGCGTGTCGCGATAGATGCGGTAAATCGCCTTGTCTGGGTCCGTCGCGTACTCCGGCGCGAAACTTCTCATCGCCGAATTCACCGCGCCTACGAGCTCCCGCATGGGCTGTTTCAATTTCTCTTCGAATATGGCCTTGCGCGGCTGAAACCACTCGCGGCGGTTGTGGCGCTGCAAGGCGGCGAAGAACGCCAGCCCCTCCGCCGGAAACCCTGGAAATCCGGATCGCACGCTGGTAACCTCCCTTATAATCAAGTTAAATGCCGACCACGGAAGAGACGCAGGTGCGCCTCGCCGAGATTCCTAATTTAACCGTTTCCGCCCACGCTCCGCTCGCCCGCTACACCCGCTTCGGCATCGGCGGGCCGGCCGATCTCTTTGCGGAAACGCGCGACGAGCAGGCGTTCGCCGCCGCCGTTGCCGCCGCACGGGAGAGCGGCACGCCGGTCTGCGTTACCGGCGGCGGCACCAACCTCATCGTTGCCGACCAGGGCTTCCGCGGCCTGGTGCTGCGTTTCTCCGAGGACACGCTGCAAGCCGACGGCTCGCGCATCATGGCTGGGGCGGGAGCCGTGCTTCAGGACCTCGTCGATTTCGCCAACCATCACGGGCTGCAGGGGCTGGAAACGCTCGCCGGCATTCCCGGTTGGGTGGGCGCGGCGGTCTATGGCAACGCCGGCGCGTACGGGCACTCCATCTCGGAACGCGTCTCTTCCGTCCGCTTTTTCGATGGCGACGGGGTGCGCGTTTTCGACAACCGGCAGTGCGAGTTCCGCTATCGCGAGAGCATCTTCAAGCGCCGCAAGGAGTGGATCGTTTTCCGGGTGGAACTGACGCTCGCCGCGGCCGTCGCCGGGGAGTTGGAAGAGATCTCGGCCGGCATCCTCAAGGTGCGCAACGAGAAGTTCCCGCCCACCATGAAGTGCGCCGGCAGCATCTTCAAGAACTTTCTGCTGCGCGAGCTGCCTCCGGCGGTGGCGGCCGAAGTGCCGGCCGCGGTGGTGCGGGAGGGCAAGATCCCGGCCGCCTGGTTCCTCGAACAGGTGGGCGCGAAGGGCATGCAGCTCGGCGACATTCACGTGGCGGCGTATCATGCCAATCTGATCTACAATGCGGGTCAAGGCACGGCGCGCGATCTCTGCGCGCTGATCGCCGAGCTGAAACGCCGCGTGCGCGAGCGGTTTGGCATCGCAGTGGAAGAAGAGGTTCAATACGTGGGTTAGCCACCCAGTCCGGATCGTGATGCTGCTGGCGCTGCTCGGTCGCCCGGTCGCCGCCGCGGACCTTCATGACGCCGTCATGTCCGGCGATCTGGAGCGCGTCAAGCAGGCGATCGCTGGCGGCGCCAACGTCAATCAGCCCGACCAGATGGGCGCCACTCCTTTGCACGACGTGGCCTGGAGCGGCAATCGCGAAATCGCCCTGTACCTCCTGGAGCATGGCGCCAACGTCAAGGCCCGCCACACCGAGGGCGGCTCCCAGCCTCTGGCGTACGCCTGCATCAAGAACGATCTTCCGATGGCCGAACTGCTCCTGGCCCACGGCGCGGACGTGCGCGTGGCGGATAATTCCGGCGCCACGCCGCTGCACCTCGCCGTGGACCGCGGTTACCAGCCGCTGGCCGCGTTACTGATCTCTCGCGGCGCCGAAGTCAATGTCCGCGACAAGGCCGGCTCGGCGCCACTCGATGAGGCCGCCCGCCGCGGCTTCCGCGAAATCGCCCGGATGCTGATTGAGCACGGCGCGCCGGTGGACCAGGCCGACCCGGTCAGTGGCTCCACCCCGCTCAACGAGGCCGCCGGCAAGGGCCATCGCGAACTGGTGGCGCTATTGCTTGCCAGTGGCGCCAATCCTAAACTCCGCGACAAATCCGGCGCCAGCCCCATCGAGAATGCCGCCCGCGGACGCCACGCGGAGGCGCTCGAGCTGCTGATTGCCGCCGCCGGACCCGGCGCGGCGGAGATCGGCGCACTGCTCACCGAGTCCGCTATAAAGGGTCAGACCGATATTGCCGATCTATTAATTGCGAAGGGCGCCAACGTGGACGCCCGCGATAAATCCGGCGCCACGCCGCTTCACCAGGCGGCGTTGAAAGGCAATCTTGCGTTCGCCACCTTGCTGTTACAACACGGAGCCGATGTCAATGCGCGCGATGGAGACGGCGCGACACCGCTGCACAATGCCGCCCTGAGCGGTCGCCGCGAAGTAGCCGCGCTGCTGCTGGACAAGGGCGCGGACCGCGAGGCGCGCGATGCCGAATCCGGCGCCACGCCGCTTTATCACGCCGCCGCCTGGGGCAGGACGGCGCTGGTGGAACTGCTGCTGGCGCGCGGGGCCGACATCAACGCCAGGAACAAGGCGGGCGTCACGCCCCTGGCCGCCGCCGAAAAGAACGATTTCCAGGAAACCGCCGCCCTCCTGAAGCAACACGGCGCCCGCTAAGTGGCATAGAGCAGATGAGAGACCAGGTGGGACAGACCATCGCCTTTCGTGGTCTGTCAATGCCTTGCCAAACCACCGCGGGTGACAGACGACAAAAGGCGATCGTCTGTCCCACGTCGGGATCGCCCAGGATCAATAGCCTGTCTTTGTTCGAGCACCGTCATGAAAAACGATTCCTTATTCACTACCGGCGCGCGCCGTCATTTGCGCCTCCTGCTGCGCTCTGTACGGCCGCTCGCCGATCGTCTCGACCGGCAGTTCCGCAACCTCCTGCGCCAGCGTCCTTACGATAACGCGCAGATTCGCGCACTGGTGGCGATCACCCCGGCCGCCGCCAGCCGGTTGCGCACGCTCGACCAGTTCCTGGAGCAAGTGGAATATCAGGGCCGCCGGCTGGCCCGGCTGAACCTCCCCCTCTCCGAGGTCGGCGAAATTCTCGGCGAATTCGGCGCGCTGCTCGATCATGCCCTCGCCGGCGGCTTCGCGCCGCCTCGCGAGCAACTGCAATTGGTCACGCGGCTGGCGTTGAATCAGGCCTATTACCAGGTACGCGAAGCCGAGTCGCAGGCGTTCTTCGGGCTCTACCATGCGGAAGCCGAAGCCAACGGCCTCGAGGACTTGCTGGAGCGCCTGGTGGCGATCCTCACCCGCACGTTTCACGCCCGTTCCGGGCGGCTTCAATTACTGGACACTCCGCCGGCCGGGAAACTCGCCCGTCCACTCTACATCCAACACGGCGGGAGCGACGAGCCACTCATCGCCTGTCCCACGATGCGTGGGGCGCACGCGTCCTATTGGTCGTTCCCGATCCAGCAGGTGGCGCTGTTGCAGTTGGGTTTCGATGTGCCCTATCCCTGGCTGCCGCGCGAACTGACCCTGCTGCACGCCGCCGGGGCGCGCTGCTTTGAAGCCATGGAACGCACCCGCATGCAGGGCGAGGTGCGCCGCCTGGAAGCCGAAGCCCACCGCGCCGAGGAGGAGGAGCGGCGGCGCATCGGACGCGAACTGCACGATGAGGCGGCTCAATCGCTGGTGCTGTTGCGGCTGCAGTTGGAAATGATGGAAAAGGATGCGCCGTCCGCGTTGCGCCCGCGCTTGGCGCAGGCACGGCTCATCACGGAGCGCACGGTGGGCGAACTGCGGCGCTGCATCACCGCGCTCAGCCCCGCGATAGTGGAGCGGCTGGGCCTGACGGCGGCGCTTCGCCAGCTTGCCGCGCGCTTCCGCAAACAGCAGCCGGCCGGTGTGCGCTTACGTATTTCACGGGGAATCGCCGGACTTTCGGGGGAGGCACAGGAGGTCGTCTACAGGGTTGCCAAGGAAGCCTTACAGAATGTTCTCAAACACTCCCAGGCAACCTCCGTAAAGCTTCTACTGGTTTCAGCCGATAAGAAAATCAGGCTGAGCGTCCGGGACGATGGTGTCGGCTTCAGTCCGGAAAGGGCACAGGGAAAGCCCCTGTCGTTCGGATTGTCGGGCATGCGGGAGCGGGCAGCGCTCCTGGGTGGAACGCTTCTGCTGCGGAGCGCGCCTGGAAAAGGTGCCACGGTGATTCTGGAATTGCCGCGAGCTTTCGCAAAAGGTGTCAGTTAATGTCAAAAATCAGAGTCCTTCTGACCGACGATCATACGCTTTTCCGGCAAGGTATCCGCACCCTGCTCGCCACCGAATCCGACATGGAAGTGATCGGAGAGTCCGGCAACGCGCTGGATGCCGTCGCGCTGTCGCAGCAGGTGAGGCCCGACGTTGTCCTGATGGATATCGGTATGCCCGGTATGAGCAGCTTCGAGGCCACGCGGCTGATTCGCAAGGAACGCCCCGATACCAAAGTGGTCTTCCTCTCCATGTATGACGATGACGATTATCTGGCCGAGTGCGTCGATATAGGGGCCAGTGGGTACGTCCTCAAGGACAGTCCGGCGGAGCAACTGGTCACCGCCATCCGGGAAGTCTCCCGGGGCGGCAGTTACCTGAGCCCGCGCCTGCTTACCCGGCTGGTGGACGATCTCCGCATGCAAAACCGTGGACCGGCGCGCCAGCCCCGTTTCGGCACGCTCACCAAGCGCGAGCGGGAGGTTCTGAAAATGCTGGCCGAAGGCAAATCCGTCAAAGAGATCGCCAGTTGCTTCGAACTCAGCGTAAAGACCGTGGAGGCGCATAAATTCAACTTGATGCGCAAGCTGGATATCCACAATAAGGCGCAACTGGTGCAGTACGCCATTCAGAAAAAGGTGATTCGCCTGCAGGAGCCGGTCTTCGGATAACGGCGTGTTCGCTGGCGCACATGTGTCTGATTTGACACGTCACATGGGTTACATAAAGCAAGTGTTTTCAATTATTTATAGTCTGGTCACTTTCCTGCATCTTGTCTCCGCGTGGTCCGGAGAATTAAGATGCTCAGATTCGAAGATCAAATCAAAGATCAGTTCAAAGATCAGATCAAAGATCAGTTCAGGGGGATGGCGGCGCTCACCGGCGTCATGCTGATGGCGGCTGCTGAGGCCCTGGCCCAGGACAACTCCTCGCGCCCCGCCCGCCGCATCGTGGTCAGCATAGCGGACCGCAAACTGGCAGTGGTCGAAGGCGACCGCATCGTGCGCATCTTCGAAACCGCGGTGGGCGCGCCGAAATCGCCCAGCCCCACGGGCATCTACCAGATCGTCAACAGCATCGCCGACCCCACCTGGTACACCAAGGGCAAGATCGTGCCCCCCGGCAAATGCAATCCGCTGGGCACACGGTGGCTTGGCTTGAGCCGCAAGGGCTACGGCATTCACGGCACTAACCGGCCGGCTTCCATCGGCCGCAACGCCTCGCACGGTTGCATCCGCATGCGCAATCGCGAAGTCGAAGAACTCTTCAAAATGGTAGCCGTCGGCGACCAGGTGGAACTCTACGACGAACGCACTCCCGAAATCGCGCGCCTCTTCGGCGCGCCGTCGCTGGTCGCCGCCGCCGGCGAACCCGCCGGACAGTAAAAGGGGAACCCATATGGAAAACCTGATTGCCTGGATTCTGATGGCGGCCATCTCGCTGCCCGTTTCATTCCTGGTGGCACGCGGCTGCCTGCGCGGCGTGGTGCGGCTCATGAGTAAAGGCGGCAGGCCCGGAGGCCTGTCCCACGATGTGCTATGATCGCGGGCGTGAAAGGCTCCGCGGTCCTCTCCGCGCTCCTGATCCTCCTGCCTTTGGACGCTCCGGCCGCTGACGATCTGGGCGGCGCGGTACGCGAACTGGCGCGGAAAACCGTTGCGTTTGCAGGGCGCGGAGAGCCGGTATCGGTCAGTTGGCGTAACCTGGCTCCGCTCGCTTCCGGCGATTTCAACCAGGCCCGCCTGGCGTTCGACGCCGCGGTGCGCGAAGGCGGCGGGCGCGTCACCGAGATTGCGCCGGTAGTGGAGGCCCGCCTCACCGTCTCCTCCAATCCCTCGCAGTTTCTGCTGGTGGAAGAGGCGCGCAAGGGCGACGACCTCCAGGTCTGGATCGCCTCCTGGAAGCGCACCGCACCAGCAGGGGCGCCCACCGGTTCCGCCGTCACACTGGAAAAGAAGCTGGTCTGGGAACAGGAAGAGCCGATTCTGGACGTGGTCCTGCTCGGCCCTGGAATTCTGGTGCTTTCGCCTTCCAGCGTCAGCCTTCGCCTGGAGAGTGCGGCCCAATCCCTGCCGCTCACGCCGTCGCGGCCCTGGCCCCGCGACCTGCGCGGTCATCTGCGCGTCAATGGCGGCGGCTTCAGGGCGTACCTGCCCGGCGTGGCCTGTAGCGGCGCTCTCGACCCATCGCTCACCATGGAGTGTCACCCTAGCGACGAGCCCTGGACCCTGGATGCGGGCCCT
>JADGNS010000276.1 GCA_017883355.1 Candidatus Solibacter sp. | reverse complement strand
CCTTACGGTCGTGGCTCTGATCGGAGCCGCGACCGTCAGAAGCTGTGAGGAATTCTGCGCTGGGCGCTTCAAAACATTTGGATGGAGAAATGTTCTCGGTGATAATTGAGCTATGAAGCCCGAGGCGCAAGGAATATTGCTAGAGATCCCCGAGCAGCCTGCTCCGGCACCGCTGCCGCCGGTAGTGGGTGTCGTCCCTGCCGCGAAGCCGAAGCTGAAGCCAATCGACCGCGAGCAAGGCCTCTTGCGGCCGGTGATTGTGGAGGAATTGGTGGCGCCGGATCACAAGTGCCGAGCCATTTGGGACCTCACGGGGCAATTGGATCTAAGCCGCTTTTACCAAAAGATCAAGAGCCAGGAAGGCAAGGCTGGGTCTCCGGCGTGGAATCCGCAGTTGCTGCTGAGCGTGTGGCTCTATGCGTACAGCGAACAGATCAACTCGGCGCGGGAGGTGGCACGGTTGATGGAATACGAGCCGGGACTGATGTGGCTGTCTGGTTTAGGAGAGGTGAACTATCACAAGCTGTCGGAGTTTAGGGCAGAATATCCGGAAGAATTGAAACGGTTGATGGCCGAATTGCTGGGCTCGCTGTCGCAGGAGGGATTCGTGAAGCTGGAGTGCGTGGCGCACGACGGCACGAAGATCCAGGCCCAAGCGGGAAGCGACACGTTCCGGCGGGGGACGACCTTAGAGAAAGAAATCGCCAAGGCGCGGCGGATCGTAGAGGAGTTGGACAGACAACCGGAAAACGGACCAGCGGAAAACCCGCGGCGAGAAGCGGCGAGGCAGCGTGTCGCACACGAGCGGAGCGAGCGCATGAAGCAGGCGGCAGAGGAGTTGGAAAAGATCCGCGCCGGCAAGGACAGCGAGAAGGAGCGTGCGGAAGCGCGAGTGAGTCTGACCGAACCGGAAGCGCGGATCATGAAGCACGGCAACGACGGCGGCATGGCGCCCAGCTACAACGTGCAGATTAGTGTCGATGCCGAACAAAAGATCATCGTGGGAATCGAGTTGACGCAGTCCAGCAGCGACAGTGGATCGTTGCAGCCGGCGATGGAGCAGGTGAAGGAGACGATGGGGCGGTATCCGGACCAGGTGGTGGCGGATGGAGGGTACACCAATCAAGCATCGATTACGGAGATGAGCGCGAGCCCGATGGAGTTTTATGGATCGCTGGCGGAACCGGAAGTGAGGCAGGCGGCGTCGATGAAGGCGGCGGGAATCGATCCGGCGTTTGGGCCGAGTGCGTTTCAAGTTCAGGCAGAGAGCAAGACATTGCAGTGCCCGGCGGGAAAGATCATGGAGTACGTGCGGCAGTCCAAGAAAGGTGATATCACGTATTGGCAGTATCAAGCAGAAGGCAAGGATTGCCGAGAGTGCGCCTATCAAATACAGTGTTGTCCGCGACCGGAGCAGGGGCGGCTGGTGTCGATTCGAATGACGGAAAACGCGGAGGTAGCAGCGTTCCGAAAGAAGATGAAGACGGAGACGGCGCAGCAAATCTACAAGAAGCGGGGGCCGGTAGCGGAGTTTCCCAATGCCTGGATCAAGGACAAGTTGGGGATTCGGAAATTCCGGCTGCGGGGTATGGCCAAAGCGGGGACGGAAGCACTGTGGGGAGCGATCACCTACAACGTGCAGCAGTGGATCCGACTCAGTTGGCTGCCGAAGCGGAGGGCTGCCGCGACGGGAGCCACGGCAACGGCATAGCGAAGTCTCGGAGAATCGAGCAACGAAGCGTCCAGACGGGACGAGCGGGCCGAAAAACGCCCTGATTTCAACGAGATTGGTCGGTGACGATCCAGTCTCCGTGCTCTACAGTACAAAGAACTCATTGGCGCAATGGCACCTCGGACCAGTCATCCAAATAATGACGGTCGCCCAGGCGCGCAGTTTTCAGTCAACGGCCTTCAAAATCTCAATTTCCTCACAGCTTCTAAGGGAGCGGATGCCGGGCAAGCACGTATTTTCGAGGACGCTCAACCCTTGGCCTCCGCGTTGGCGCGATTCAGCAATGCGCGCATGTAGGCGAAGCCATAGGCCGTCTGCGCGTTGCCGCCGCTCACCAGGGATGGCGAGTGATCGAGAATCACGATGCCATCGTAATTCACATCGCGCAGCGCCTTCATGATCTTGTACATGTCGTAGTAGCCGTTATCCATGAAGGTCTCGACGAAGTGCGGCAAGGGCGCGCTGACATTGCGGAAGTGAATCTTCCAGATCTTTTTGGCGCCGAAGTAGCGGATCATCTCTTCGGGATCCTTGCCGGTGAGTTGCTTGCCGCCCTCCAGCCACGTGCCGCAGCACATGCAGATGCCGACGTTCGGGCTGTTGGCGATCTCCAGCGCCCGTTTGTAGCCTTCGAAATTGCCGAAGATGCAGCGCGGCACACCGGCCAGCACGGGGACCGGCGGATCGTCGGGATGGATGCCGATGCGCACGCCCGCTTCCTCGGCAACCGGCGCCACCTGCTTGATGAAGTGAGTATAGTTCTCCCAGATCTCCTCCTTGGTGAACACGCGCCCGTGGGAGAGCGGCTCCTTCCAGGTCTTGCCGTCCCAGACGCCTTGCTTGTCGGGACTGGCCATGTCGAATTCCCGGCCGGTGGCGCCGCGGATGGTGGCGCGCCCGCTGCTCCAGATGCCGTTGCCCATGTGGGCGTAGGTGGTGTAGTAGATTCCCGCCTTGCCCAGATTGCGAAGGTACTGCTTGTACTCCTCCACCTTTTGATCGCGGCCGGGCAGATTGAGCGTCACCTCGGGCATGTTGTGCACGCTGGTATTGCCGATGTTCCACACCGTGATGCCGGCATCGGCGTAGCGTTTCTTGATTTGCAGGAAGCCCTCGGCGGTGCGCAGGTCGGGCGTGGAGCCGACGCTGACGTATTCGGCGCCGATTTGTTTGAGAAACAGAAGTTGGTCGTCGGTCGGGCTGGGGCCGGTTTGCGCGCAGAGTTTGATTCCAGGAGCGCTCGGATGCACCGCCGCCCGGCCGCTGCGCGAAGCCGCCAGCAGCGCGCCCAGAGTCCCGCCTAATGCCAGTTTGCCGAAGTCTCTTCGATTCGTCATCTTCATCCTCCTTACCAATAATGATGTCCGTTGGGAATCGCGCCCGGGAACACGTACGCGTACATCAGCACCAACAGCCCCACCAGGATCAGCAGCCCGATGCTGTGTTTCATGACGGCGCGAAACAGCGCGCCCTCCTGCCCTTGCTGTCCGGTGACCGCGCAGCCAATGACCAGCGATTGCGCGGCGATCATCTTGCCCATGACTCCGCCCGCGCTGTTGGCCGCGCCCATCAGGATGGGGCTCAGCCCGAGTTTGTTGGCGGTGATGGTTTGCAGGCTGCCGAACAGCGCGTTCGACCCCGCGTCGGTGCCGCTGAGCGCCACGCCCAGCCACCCGATCATGGTTCCGAAGAACGGAAAGGCCGCGCCGGTATGCGCCAGCGCCATTCCCATGGTGGCGTCCATGCCGCAGTAGCGCGTCAGGTATCCCAAGCCCAGCATCGCCATGATGGCAACCAGGCTGAGGCTCAGATTGCGAATCGTGCGAACAAAGATTCCCATCGTCCTTTTGAACGACAGCCCGAGCAGCGGTCCGGCGATCAGACCGGCGAAGAAGGTGCCCGTCCCCGGCGTGGAGAGCCAGGAGACGTCGAAGAAGGCAGGTTCCGCGTACGCTTTGAGGACCACGGGAGGGGTGCGGATCACCATCAGGTGCAGGCCGGGGACCGGTGTCCGCAAGGAGAAGGAATCCAGGAACTTGCCGACCGGCGCCAGGCCCCAGAGCACGACGAACCCCGCCAGCAGCAGGAACGGCGACCAGGCTTTCACGATGCGCGGGAAGGTGAGCGGGTCGGCACGGTTGACCGCTGGCGCGGCCGCTTCGCCCTCGTACCGCCAGATGGTTCGGGGGCTCCAGACTTTGCGGAAGAAGAAGGCCAGCACCAGCAGCGTGCCGATACCGCCGAGGATATCCACCAACGCCGAGTCCATGAAATTCGA
This sequence comes from Candidatus Solibacter sp., assembly GCA_017883355.1. Lineage (GTDB taxonomy): Bacteria > Acidobacteriota > Terriglobia > Bryobacterales > Bryobacteraceae > Solibacter. Next base: position 2,655 of record JADGNS010000276.1, on the reverse strand, counting down.
CCAGAAGAATTGAATGCCGCCGAAGGTGAGCCCGCAGACCAGCAGTCCGGGCCACACCGCCAGCATGTCGCGCGTCTTGCATAAGACGCGGATCAGCCAGAAGGGCAGAATCAGGACAATGATGGGCAGGATGCGGCCGATCATGGCGCTGAAATCCGCTTCCGGCAGGCCGGTGACCGCGACCAGGGTACGCACCGGGTTGCCCATGCCGCCCCAGGCCACCGGCGCGGAGTTGGCGATGAGGCACATGAGCGCGGTCTGGAAGGGCGGGAAGCCGAGGCCGATCATCATGGCGCCGGTCACCGCTACCGGCGCGCCGCCGCCGCCCGCGCCTTCCAGGAGCGCGCCGAACGCGAAGGCGATCAACAGAACTTGCAGGCGGCGGTCCGAGGAAATCTCCCCGACCGACCGTTTGATGACCTCGAACTGGCCGGACTCCACCGAGATGTCGTAGACAAAGACGGCGGCCACCACCACCCAGGCGATACGGAAGATGCCGAACACGATGCCATCGGCCACGGCGCCGGCCACCATTTGGGCGGGCATGCGGAACACGGCTAGCGCGATCGCTACCGCCGCCGCGAAGGCGTAGACCGCGGCGCGCCACGCCGGAGTGCGCCGCACGGCCAGGAAATAGAAGAGGGTGCAGACCGGTACGGCGGCGGCCAGCGTGGAGAGTATCGGGTTCCCCAGGGGATCGAAATTTTGCAGCCAGGGCTGGTTCATTAGACCTCGACGAAAATGATGCGGGCCGGAGCGGGAACCTTGCAGCGCGCTACGGGCCGGACTCAGTTTATCCGCTTTCACGCCGCTACGGAAGGCCACTCGCGTGGCGCGCGACATGGAAGCGAGGGAACTGGCGTGAGCGAGCGGAGTGGAGCGCAGAGCCACCGCTTTCGCCGATTCGCGCCCTGTGCTATACCACGATTACTCCCCATGGACACACTCATCCGATATTCCCTCCTTGCCACGCTGCTGGCCTCGATCTCCCCCGCCGCATCGGTGATCGCGACGAGGTTGGACGATCCCAGGGCGGTCTATCTCTCCGCTGTCGAGTTCGGCGCGAAAGGCGATGGAGAGGCGGACGATAGCACGGCGATCCAGGCGGCGATCGACAAGGCGGAGAACCGCGTCCGGGAAGGCATCCTCTTCGTGCCTTCGGGACGGTACCGGGTGACGCGAACGATCTACGTGTGGCCGGGCGTGCGGATCTTCGGGTACGGCGCGACGCGACCCGTGTTCGTGCTCGGGCCGAATACGCCGGGGTTCCAGAAGGGCGTGGGGGTGATGGTGATGTTCACCGGCGCGCGGCCCGGCGGCGGACCCGGCGGCGGACCGGGCGCCGGACCGGGCCGCGGCGGCCGGGGGTTCCGCATTCCGTTTCCACCGGTAGGCAGCGTGCCGCCGAATGAGGCGATCGCGGACGCCAGTCCGGGAACTTTCTACTCGGCGTTGAGCAATATCGATTTCGAGATCGGCGACGGCAACCCGGCGGCGATCGGCGTCCGGTTCCATGCGGCGCAGCACGCGTACCTGAGCCACATGGATTTCCATACCGGGTCGGGACTGGCCGCGCTCACCGAGATCGGGAACTATGCGCAGGACCTCAAGTTCTACGGCGGGCGCTACGGCATCCTCACGGATAAGCCGTCACCCGCATGGCAGTTCACCCTGGTCGATTCGGTGTTCGAGGGGCAGCGCGAGGCGGCGATCCGCGAGCACGAGGCGGGACTGACGCTCATCCGCGACACGTTCCGCAATGTGCCGGTCGCGATCGATATCGACCCGCAGTATTACGACCAACTGTGGGCCAAGGACTGCCGGTTCGAGAACGTCTCCCGCGCGGCGGTCATCATCGGCAACGAGAAGAGCCACCTCAATGAGATCGGCTTCGAGAACGCCGTCGCGAAGGACGTGCCGACCTTCGCCCTGTTCCGGGAGAGCGGGAAGAAGGTGGCAGGTAAGGGTCCGATCTACCGGGTGCGGAGTTTCAACTACGGGCTGATCCTGCCCGGTCTGGGTGCGCCCGGCGTCCTCGGGCAGCGGTACGAGGCGGCGGCCCTGGGCAGTCTGCCCGCGGCGATGCCTCCCGCGATCCCGCCGCTGCCGCCCACGCCGGAGTGGACGAACGTGCGGACGCTCGGCGTCAACGGTGACGGCAAGACCGACGACACGGCCGCGATTCAGAAGGCCGTCGACGGACATCGGGTCCTGTATTTTCCGAGCGGACAGTATCTCGTGAAGGATACGATCACGCTCAAACCCGGCACGGTGCTGATCGGATTGCATCCGCTAATGACACGGATCGATCTTGCGGACGGCACGGCCGGTTTCCAGGGCGTGGGCGCGCCACGCGCGGTAATCCTGGCGCCAGAGAGCGGGCGGAACCTGATGAGCGGACTGGGCATCTACACAGGCGGGATCAATCCGCGCGCCGTGGGGGTGCTGTGGTCGGCGGGGGAGGCGTCGCTGATGGACGACGTGCGGCTGCTCGGCGGACACGGGAGCGGATCGGCGAATCCGTACAACCCAAACCACACCGCCGATCCCGATCCACGCAAGCGGTGGGACGGCCAGTATCCGAGTATTTGGGTGACGAATGGGGGCGGCGGAACGTTCGCCAATATCTGGACGCCGAGCACCTTCGCGCAGGCC
>JADGNS010000275.1 GCA_017883355.1 Candidatus Solibacter sp. | reverse complement strand
TACTTGACTACGGCGCGCGAAGCCTTCCTCGCCGCGCTGGAAAAGGACCTGGCATGCTGAAACCTGGTGAGATACACATCTGGCGTGTGCGCCTGAACCGCGGCACGGTGTTGGAGCCCACGGCGGAGGAAGCGGCGCACGGTGCGCGCATCGGCATTCCCTTGCTGCGCCGCCGCTATCTGCGTAGCCACGCAGCCTTGCGCACCATCCTGGGGACCGTCACCGCCGCGCCCCTGGAGTTTGCGACTCACGAACGGGGAAAGCCCTGTCTGGCTCGGGCTCCGGAGATCCGCTTCAATCTTGCGCGCTCGGGTGACCTGGCGCTGGTGGCGGTGGCGCGCGACGTGGAGGTCGGCGTGGATATCGAGCGCATCCGCCCGTTGCCGGACTACGCGGCGATCGCGCAGCGCTATTTCCCGGCGGGCTCTCCCATGCCCAAGGACATTCGCGATTTCTTCCGCCACTGGACGCGCTTCGAAGCGCTGCTCAAGGCGCATGGCGCGGGACTCTACGGCGTCGGCGAGTCCCTGCCCGGCGAATGGAATGTGACCAGGCTCGATAGCGGCCGCAGATACACCGCGGCGCTGGCCGTGGAGGGCCCGCTCCTGGCCATAAGAATTCACGAGTACAATTGACAGACGAAAGCGTCTGTCCCACCCTGCGTTGAGGGGGAGAGTTCATGAAAATTGTAGTGCTTGACGGGTACTGTATGAATCCGGGGGACCTCTCCTGGGACGCGCTGCGCGAGTTCGGTGAGGTGGAGGTCTACGACCGCACGTCCGCCGCCGAAGCCGCCACGCGCGCTCGCGGCGCCGACGCCGTACTCCTCAACAAGACGCCGCTTACGGCGGACACGCTGGCGCGCCTGCCGGAGCTGAAATACATCGGCGTGCTGGCCACCGGCTACAACGTGATCGATGTGGATGCCGCGCGTGGGCAACACATCACCGTCACCAACGTCCCCACCTATGGCACCGCCTCGGTGGCGCAGTTCGTCTTCGCCCTCCTGCTGGAGTTGTGCCACCACGTGAAACTCCACTCCGACGCGGTGCGCTCGGGCGAGTGGTCGCGCCATGCCGATTGGTCGTTCTCCAAGTCGCCGCTGATCGAACTCGCGGGGAAGACGATGGGCGTGATCGGCTTCGGCCGCATCGGCCGCGCCGTGGGACGCATCGCCGACGCCATGGGTATGCGTGTTCTCGCCAACGATACCTACCAGGGCGATCCGCCCGCCTGGCCTGGCTTCCGCTGGGCCACGGTCGACGAACTGCTCCGCACGAGCGACGTGGTGAGCCTGCATTCGCCGCTCTTTCCCGAGACCCGGGGGATGATCCACGCGGGCTCTCTCGCGCGGATGAAACCCTCGGCGTTCTTGATCAATACCTCGCGCGGCGCGCTGGTGGTGGATCGCGACCTGGCCGACGCGTTGAACGCGGGCCGCCTGGCCGGCGCGGGGTTGGATGTGCTCACCGTGGAGCCGCCGGCGGAGACCAACCCGCTGCTCGCGGCGCGCAACTGCCTGGTGACGCCGCACATTGCCTGGGCTACCCATGAGGCGCGCGCGCGCCTCATGGATGAGGTGATTGCCAATATTTCGGGTTTTCTGAGCGGAAATCCCCGGAATGTGATAAAGTAGCCGTCGTATCGCAGTAATGAATAGCGATAAAGAACCTATGGACCGACGAAACTTTTTCCTCACCACCGCGGCCGCGGCAGCCGCTTCCCAAACTGTTTTTGGCAGCCCGAACGATACCATTCGCGTCGCCACCATCGGCCTGCGCGGCCGTGGCAAAGACCACATCAAAGAGATCACCGGCCAGCCCAATGTCGAGTTGGTGGCGCTCTGCGACATTGACCAAAAGGTGCTGGACGCCGCGGCGAACAACGTCGAGACCATCACCAAGAAAAAGCCCGCGATCTACACGGACTACCGGAAGCTGCTGGAAGACAAGTCGATCGACGCCATTTCGATCGCCACTCCCAACCACTGGCACACGCTGATGACCATCGACGCGTGCCGCGCCGGCAAAGATGTCTACGTCGAGAAGCCGTGCACGCACAATATCTTCGAGGCCAAACAGATCGTGGCGGCGGCCCGCAAGTACAACCGGATGGTGCAGCAGGGCAGCCAGAGCCGCTCGTCGGCGGCGCTGCAGGACGGCGTGCAGAAGATGCGCGAAGGCTTGATCGGCGATATCTACCTTTCGCGCGGGCTGTGCTACAAGTGGCGCGACACCATCGGCACCAAGGCGGTGAGCGATCCGCCTTCCTATGTGGATTACGACCTGTGGCAGGGTCCGGCGCAGAAGGTGCCGTTCAAGGAAAACCGCTTCCACTACAACTGGCACTGGTATTGGGCCTACGGCAACGGCGACCTGGGCAACCAGGGCATTCACGAAGTGGATATCGCGCGCTGGGGTCTGGGCGTGAAGTTCCCCACCAAGGCCAGCGCCGTCGGCGGCAAGTTCATGTTCGATGACGACCAGGAAACGCCCAACACCCTCAACTGCGCGTTCGAATTCAATGAGAACGGCAAGAAGCAGATGATGGAATTCGAAGTGCGCCACTGGATGAGCAACCACGAAGCCGGCATCGGCGATGGCGGCAGAGACTCGAATACCATCGGCAACGTCTTCTACGGGTCCAAGGGCTACCTGGCGATCGCGGGCTACAACAAGTACTCTACGTTCCTGGGCAAGAACGGCGAACCCGGGCCCACCATGAGCAAGGGCGGCAGCCACTTCGCCAATTTCTTCGAAGCCGTGCGCAATCGCAAGAAGGAAACCCTGTCGGCGGAGGTCGAGGAAGGCGCCGCGTCCACCGTGCTGGTGCACCTCGCCAACATTTCGTGTCGCACGGGCCGGACCATCAATTTCGATCCCAAGACCATGACGATCACGGGCGATAAGGAAGCGGCCGCGATGATGACGCGGGACTACCGCAAGCCCTTCGTGGTCCCCGAAAAAGTTTAGCGGCCTGCCCTGTTGTGGGGCAGGCAATCCTGCCTGCGGACACGCTTTCCAGCGTGTCCAGGCGCCGCGTCGTAGGCGCCGGCTGAAAAGCCGGCGGCAGCCAGGATTGACTGCCCCACTGAGTTCGTGAGCAATTTATGCCTCTTCTCATCACTCGTCGCACCATTCTGGCGGCGCCCTTCTTCGTGCGGAATCTGATTTCCGCGCCGCCCAGCGGCCAGTTGCGTCTCGGCGCTTTCGGCGCCGGCAACATGGCGTTTTTCACCATCGACGGTATCGCGCGCCATCCCAAGGTGAAACTGGTCTGCGTGGCCGAGGTGGATTCGGCCCGGCTGGATCAGCTCAAAGCGAAATATCCCGACCCGCACGTGTACCAGGACTGGCGCCAGATGCTCGCCAAAGAGAAGCGCAATCTCGACGCGGTCTGCGTGGGCACGCCCGACCACATGCACGCGCCCATGGCCATGAGTGCCATGCGCCTGGGGCTTCCGGTCTACCAGCAGAAGCCCATGGCGCACAGCGTACACGAAGTCCACATGCTCACCGCCATGGCGCGCAAGAAGAATCTCGTCACCCAGATGGGCATCCAGATTCATTCCAATCGCGAGTACAAGACCGCCGTCGCGTTGATCCAAGGCGGCGCCATCGGCAAGATCAAGGAAGTCCATTCGTTCAGCGAGAAGAAGTGGGGCGATACCGACCTGCTGCCCGAGCGCACCGACCCCGTACCGGCAACCCTCAACTGGGATCACTGGATCGGCGTGGCGCAACCGCGTCCCTTCATCCGCGATGTCTATCACCCGGTGAACTGGCGCAAGCGCATCGATTTCGGCACCGCCACCTTCGGCGACATGGGATGCCACATCCTGGACCCGGTATTCGGTGCCCTGGGCCTGGCCGCGCCGCTCTCCGTGCGCTCCGAGGGCGCCGCGCCCAACGGGCAGAGTTGGGCGCTCCATACGGTGATTCACTACGTGTTCCCGGGGACCTCGGTGACGGAGGGCAAGACGGTGCCCATCACCTGGTACGATGGCGACGCCCGCCCGCCGCAGGAAATCCAGGCGCTCGTGGGTTCGCGCAGATTCCCGGGGCAGGGCTCGGTCTTCATCGGCACCAAGGGAGCGATGCTGCTGCCGCACATCGGCATGCCGGTGCTGCTGCCCGAAGACCAGTTCAAAGATTTTCCGATGCCGCAGCACGAGACCGTGAACCACTACCACCAGTTTGTGGAAGCGGTGATGGGCAACGGCAAGACCACCACCAGCTTCGACTATTCCGGTCCGCTGACCGAGGCCGTCTTGCTCGGCCCGCTGGCCACGCGATTCCCGAAGACGACGCTGGAGTGGAACTCCGCCAAGCTGAAATTCACCAACTCGCCGGAAGCCAACCACTTCGTCCGCACCAAATACCGCGAGGGCTGGAAGGTAAAAGGCTTAAGCTAAAGAGGGGTTCCCATGTGTCTGGCCATACCCGGTAAAGTTTTGGAGACGGCGGAAAGCGGTTGGAACCGCGTCGCCAAAGTGCAGTTCGGGGGCGTCACCCGCCAGGTCTATCTGGACTTCGTGCCGGAGGCGGGGGTCGGCGATTACGTCCTGGTCCACGTCGGGTTCGCCGTCAGCAAAGTGGACGAGGCCGAGGCCATGCGGACTTACGAATTGCTGGAGCAGATGGGGGCGCTCGAAGAAGAAGGAAACGGCGGCGCCCAATAACTATCGGGCGATTTCGGAACTCAGCGCGAGCGCACCGCCTGCGGCTCGAATCTCCTCCAGCGCGCGTGCGGAGGCTTCGGGGGTGAGGGCGCGGATGGCGTCGGTCACGATGGTCACGGGCTTGCCGTATTTCAGCAGGCCGCGGGCGGCGAAGAGCACGCAGATTTCGGTGACCACGCCGTAGACCACGAAGGCGTCGGCGGCCAGGTGTTCGACCATGCGCGGAAGATTGCACGCGGTGAAGACGTCCACGTTCTGCTTTTCCACGATGATCTGCTGCGCGAGCTCGAGCACAAGATCGTATTCCCGGTTGGGCACCACTACGCGTTTTTCGAGCAGAGTCGCCTCGGCCTTGTGCTGGCCGGTGGTTCCGGCGACGCAGTGCGGCGGCCAGTCGCGGAATTCGGCGTCGTTCTCGGCGTGGGCGTCGGCGGTGGAGATGACGGGGATGCCGTGCGCCGCGGCGTAGCGATTGAGGTGCGCGATGGCAGGCACGATGCGCTCCGCGCCGGGGACGTAGAGGGCGCCCGCGGGGTACAGGAAGTCCAGTTGCGAATCGATGTCGAAAAAAATGGTTCTCATCCGCCCAGATTGGAGCGCGTCTGGCCGATCAGCTCGCGCAATTCGCGGCTCTGGATCACCGGCCATGGCTCCGCTACTTCCAATTGTCGCAGAGCGGGCGGCAGATTCGCGATGGACTGCGCGGCGCGGTCGCGGGCCTGCGCGAGCCCGGGCAGCGGCTCGATGAGGCGGCCGCCGAGAATGATCGGCCGCAGCAGCGCTTCGCCCTTGCCGCATTCGCCGGAGCGCGCCACCACGTCGCGGGCTACGTCGCGAAAGATCTGTTTAGCGCCGGGAAAGGAAGCCTTGTCGTCGCTGTACTTGGCGGTGAAGCGTTTGATGCCGCAGATTTCGAGCTCCACCATTTTGTAGATGGCGCCCATGCTTGGCGCGTCGCCGCTGGTGGCGAGTTGCGTGCCGACGCCGAAGGAATCGATGGGCGCGCCACTGGCGACGAGGTCGCGAATGCGGTATTCGTCGAGATCGCCGCTCACCATGATCTTGGCGCCCGGGTGGCCGGCCTCGTCGAGGATGCCGCGCACCTGGCGGGAGAGCGCGACGAAATCGCCGCTATCCAGGCGGACTCCCCACATGGGGCCGCCGAGCGCGGCGGCGCGGCGCGCACCTTCGAGAGTGTCGTAGGTATCGAGCAGGTGGACGGTGTACGCGCCGAGAACGCGCTGGAGTTTGCGGAAGGCGTCGGTCTCGCACGGGAAGGACATCACCCAGGCGTGAGCGGCGGTGCCCATCACGGGGATGCCGTAGCGGAATCCGGCGAGCGTGTTGCTGGTGCCGGCGCAGCCGCCGAGGTAGGCGGCGCGAGCGCCTAGCGTTCCGGCTTCGGGCGTGTGCGCGCGGCGCGTGCCGAACTCGATGACGGGGCGCCCGGCGGCGGCGGTGGTGCAACGCGCGGCTTTGGAGGCGATCAGGGTCTGGAAAGTGACCGCGGACAGCAGGTAGGTTTCCGGGATCTGCGCCTCAATGATAGGGGCGCGTATGGTGAGCACGGGTTCGCCGGCGAAGAGGAGGGTGCCCTCGGGGACGGCGAAGAGATCGCCGGTGAAGCGGAAGTCGCGGAGGTAGTCGAAGAAGGCGGGGCTCACCTGGGCGAACTGGGGGAGGGCGCGGAGGTAGGCGATTTCCTCGGCGGTGAAGCTCAGGTTGAGCAGGTAGTCGACGATTTGGGGGATGCCGGCGATGACGGCATAATTGCGGTTGGCGGGCAGGCGCCGGATGGCGAACTCGAACGTGGCCTTCTCGGCTATCTTGCCGCAGTCGAAGTACCCGGCGGCCATGGTGAGTTCATAGAGGTCGGTGAGAAGGCCGTTCATAGGGGAGATGTTTTTTCAACGCAGAGACGCAGAGAACACAGAGGAAGACGCAGAGAAGACAAAAGCAAATCTTAATGTTTTCTCTGCGGTTTCCTCTGCGTTCTCTGCGTCTCTGCGTTGAGTTTACTTTTTCTTGGTTGGCT
>JADGNS010000274.1 GCA_017883355.1 Candidatus Solibacter sp. | reverse complement strand
GATCTACATCGTCAAGGAGAACCGCACCTACGATCAGGTGTTGGGCGATATGAAAGAGGGTAACGGCGACCCATCGCTGGTCCTGTTCGGCGAGAACTCCACGCCTAACCTGCACAAACTGGCACGCGAATTCGTCCTGCTGGACAATTTTTACGTGAACAGCGATGTCTCCGCCGACGGCCACAACTGGTCCACCGCCGCCATCGCTCCGGATTACGTGCAGAAGATGTGGCCCAACAAGTACGCCAGCCGTCGCGTCCCTTACGATTTCGAAGAGCAGGACGCGGCCTCGCTGCCGCCGGCGGGCTATCTGTGGACCAATGCCGCCGCGGCCGGCGTCTCCATGCGCAACTTCGGCTACATGGTCAACAACAAGCCCAACGCCGCGCCCGGCGCCGAGCAGATCACCGGCGTGCGCGATCCGGTGCTGGCCAAAGTCACCAACCCCCTGTACCGCGGCTTCGACCTCAACTATCCCGACGTGGAGCGCACCAAGGTGTTTCTCAACGAGCTTGCCGAGTACGAGAAGACCGGGAACATGCCGCGTCTCATTTTCATGCGCCTGGGCAACGACCACACCTCGGGAACTTCCGCGGGCAAGATCGCCCCGCTCTCCGCCGCCGCCGATAACGACTACGCCGTCGGGCAGTTGGTGGAAGGCGTCTCCAAGTCGCGGTTTTGGGCCAGCACGGCGATCTTCATCCTGGAAGACGACGCGCAGAACGGCCCGGACCACGTGGATTCGCACCGCTCGCCGGCCTTCGTGATTTCCCCCTGGGTGAAGCGCCACGCTGTGGACAGCAGCATGTACAACACGACGTCCATGCTGCGCACCATGGAGTTTCTGCTGGGGATGAAGCCCATGACGCACTTCGATGCCGGCGCGCGCCCCATGACCGCCGCCTTCCAGAGCCAGCCCAACCCGGCCCCGTACGCCGCCGAGAAGCCGCGCATTTCCCTGGAAGAGAAAAACCCGGCCGTGACAGCCGTCGCCGGGGTACCCTTTGGGTCCGCCGCGCACATGAGATTCGAGGAGGCTGACGAGAACGACGACGACGAATTGAACGACATCCTCTGGCGCGCCATCCGCAAAGATGCGCCGCCCCCTCCTGTGCGCAGCATTTTCGGACGATAGTTATATTGTGTAGAGCTCCACTGACAAATGCCTCGAATCAATCTGTGCTTTTTGTGGCACATGCATCAGCCGTTTTATAAGGACCTGGCTTCCGGCGAGTACAAGCTTCCCTGGACGCGCATGCACGCGCTCAAGGACTACTACGGGATGGTCCGCATCCTGGAAGAATTCCCCAGCGTGAAGCAGACCTTCAACCTGGTGCCGTCCATGGTGGCGCAGGTGGAAGAGTACGCCTCCGGCGAGGCGCGCGACCCGTTCCTCGATCTGGCGCTGAAACCGGCCGAGCATCTCTCCGCCGAGGAGCGCGACTACCTGCTGCAACACTCGTTCTATAGCGATCCGGCGCACATGATCTACCGCTACCCGCGCTACGGCGAGCTCTTCGACGCGCGCAACGCGCAGCGGCGTTCCGGCGCGCGCAACATGTTCAGCGCCCAGGAACTGCGCGACGTGCAGATGTGGTCGCAACTGGCCTGGTTCGACGAAGAATTCCAGAGCGACGACGCGGAGGTGCGCGGCTGGATCAAGCGCGGCCGCAATTTTACCTTGGACGACCAGCGCCGCATGGGCGAAAAGCAGCGCGAGATCGTGGGCCGCGTGATGCCGGCGTACCGGCGGCTCGCCACGTCGGGCCAGATCGAGATTTCCACCACGCCGTATTACCATCCCATCCTGCCGCTGTTGTGCGATTCCAATATCGCCGGGGTGGCGCATGCCAATGTGGCGCTGCCGCCGCGATTCCGCTATCCGGGCGACGCGCGCCGGCAGCTCGAACTGGCGCGCAAATACGTGGAGCAGCACTTCGGCGTGGCGCCGGTGGGTCTGTGGCCGTCGGAGGGCTCGGTGTCGGACGAAGTCTTCGCCCTGGCCAGCGAACTGGGTTTCGAGTGGGCCGCGACCGATAGCGGCGTGCTGGACCGCACCCTGCAGCGCGCGGTTCCGGTGGAAGGGCTGTACCGGCCGTACGAGTGGCGCCAGGGGGGCAACCGCATGCGGCTGATCTTCCGCGACCATTTCATGAGCGACCTGATCGGTTTCGTCTATTCCAAGATGGAAGCCTCCCATGCGGCCGCCGATTTCCTGCACCGCATCCGCCAGAACTGCAACGGGATTCTGACCTCCGGCCGCGACGCCCTGGTGCCGATCATTCTCGATGGCGAGAATGCCTGGGAATACTATCACCACAACGGCCGCCCCTTCCTGCGCGAACTTTACCAGCGCATCAGCGACGACCCGGGGATGCGCGCCGTGACCGTCAGCGAGGCCTTCCGCCTGATGGCGCCGGAACCGCTGGACCACATCTTTCCGGGCTCGTGGATCAACGCCAACTTCGACATCTGGATCGGCGCCGAGGAAGACAACCAGGCGTGGACCCAATTGCTGCGCGCCCGCGCCACCTACGACGCCACCAGCGGCGTCCCCGAAGAAAGCCGCCGCATGGCGTACGAGGAGCTGCTCATCGCCGAGGGCAGCGACTGGTGCTGGTGGTACGGACCGGAGCACGATTCCGCCAATCGCCCGGAGTTCGACCAGCTCTACCGCAGCCATCTGGCCAACGTCTACCGTTTCCTGAACCTGACGCCGCCGGAGGAACTCTCGCGGCCCATTCTGCGCGTGTCCACGCCGGAGATCCGCGTGTCGCCAACCGGCGCGATTCACCCCACCATCGATGGCGAGGTGACCTCGTATTTCGAGTGGCTGGGCGCCGGCCAGTACTCGGTCGACGAGCGCTCGGGTTCCATGCACGGCAAGAAGTTTCTGGTGAGCCAGGTGCTGTTCGGCAGCGACGGCGAGAGCCTGTTCGTGCGGGTGGACTTCCGTCCCGGTTCGGAATCGGAGCTGGGCGGCATGGAAGCGCGCATGACGCTGCAATCGCTGAACAACGCGCCGCCGCAGCCGGTGACCATCCGGCTGGCAGCCGGCGCCGCGTCCAGCGACGACGGCGTGGAGTGCGCCTTCCAGCGCATTCTGGAGGCGCGCTTGCCGCTGGCCGCCGCGGGCGTCCCCGAAGGCGGCGGCGTGCGTTTCCAACTCTCCCTATGGCACGGAGGCCTCCCGGTGGACGCGGTCCCGCAGCAGGGCTGGCTGGAGATGCCCACCACCTGCCCCATGGCGATGGCGGACTAAGGGGCGGCGGGAGTGGAGGGGGCGGGATCGCGGCCCCACATGGCGGCGCGCCGCAACCAACGGCGGGCGGACGCGCTCGTGCGAAGAGGCCGACCAGGGGGTCGGTCGCGGGCCAGGGGGCCCGCCCCACAACAATCGTCGTGGTGCGCGTCCGGCTGACGGTACTTCACTTGCGGTCCCAAAAGATGGTGCAGTTCTCCAGGTCCGCGTGCTGTTTGTAGAGCGTTTTCAAACCGAAGCCGGCGATTTCCTCGTCGTCACAACTATAGGCTGTGGCGAACATTCCCGATTGCACCTGCCGTTTGACCTCGGCTTCGTTGAGGATGTGCATCAGCGCCGCCTCGGCGGGCGGCAGGTTCACCAGGTGGGTGTAGGACAATTCGTAGCCCGATGGCGGCGTGCGGTGCGTCAGGAAATAAAGCGCTTCCACGGCGAATATGGGTGCGTTGGGCGGCGTCACCTGGTCGACTTTCGCCGCCAGGCGTTGGTAGACGCTCCACGTGTCGAACTCGCGGCGTTCGTACAGCGTCTTACCCAGCCCCAGCGCCATAAACACCGCAACCACCAGCGCCGGCCATCGCGGTCGATGCAGTTCGAAGGCGGCGGAGATGGCGCACAATCCAGCGGCCGCCAGGATTGCCAGAAACGGGACGGTTAGCAGGAAGTACCGCGCGAACGTGGGATGCGCGCGGCCCACCTCCACGGATAGCGCCGCCGCCAGCCAGGCGCACAAGTAAAACTCCGCCTTCCGGGACTGCGGCCAGCCACTGCGGCGCACCACGTACACCAGACCGGTCAGCGCCAGCAGCCCGAGCATCAGAGCCTGACCGTTATCGATCCAGGAAGTCAGAATCTCCAGGTCATGGCGGGTGGTCTCGGGCCAGTAGAGCCTGCGAAAGAATGCGTGATATCGAAACAGGTTGAACCACGTCTGCCGGGGACCGCGGGCAAACAGCCAGAACACGGGCGCGAAGGGAACCGAAATGCCGAAAGCGAAAGCCACCAACGTCTTCCACCGGCTCCCGGAGCGGTTGTAGAACACCATCCAGAGCAACAGCACCGGGGCAGCGGCGGCGGAAAGCAGTGACGACGCCGCGGCCACGCCGGCACAGAAGCCCGCCGCGGCGGCGGGCAGCCACGCGCCCCGATCCACCGCGCGCACAGCCAGCCGGAAGGCGGCCGTGAGCCCGAACAGGCAAATGCCATACGCCTGGAGCGAGCCGTAAACGAACACCGGTCCGTTCAGCCCGATCGCGAGTGCCGCCACAATGGCTCCCGCCACGCGCCATCCGCCAACCGGAAGGCGGCGCAACACATAGCCCGCAATCAGCAGGACCGAGGCGATGGTGAATAGCGCCGCCAGCAGGTGCGGCACCCGCCAGTTCGAGCCCAGCATGCGCATCCACCCGGCATTCCAATAAGCGTTCAGCGGCGTCTGCGGGAAGCAGAAATCGATGTAGGGCGTTCTGCCGGCGCCGATCAGTTGGGCGGCCAGCAGATGGTAACTCTCATCCGGCGTGAAGGCCCAGGTCTCCGCGTAGACCAGAAAGACCGTGGCGTAGAGGGCAAGCACGCCGTAAAGCCACAGGCTGGAAGAGCCGCGGCCTTCGCCGTTCCCGGAAGAAGAGGAATCCACTATCAGGCATTGTGGCACAGGTCCGGTTGGGTCACTCCGCCAGGAACGCGGGCACCGGACGCCGCCGCTCCACTTCCCGCCGGAGCATGGTCAGCAGGCGCTCCATGCCGCCATCCCAATCCGGAAACAGGTCGATGTATTGCAGTTCATGTTGGATGGTTCGCGGCAAAGCGCACTCGTCCAGGCGCACCGGAACGATGTAGATCTCATCCAGCGGCACCTGCCGGGCGCAATCCAGGGCGTAGCGGATTTCCGACTGGAAGCCGCCCTTCTTGCGGACGGACTGCCCCGAAAAACAAGCCACGAAGAAGTCCGAATTCTCGATGGCCGCCTCAATCGCCCTCGGCCAGTTCTGCCCGGCCAGCAGTTTCCGCACGTCCATCCAGGGACTGAAGCCCGCCAGGTTCAAATCTTCGGACAGCCGGCGGGCCAGTTCTTCATCCTCTTTGCAGTAAGCGATGAAGACCTGCGGCAGTGCTCGCGGTACGAAGCGGAATCCCCGCCGCGTGTCCGGATAGAAGATCCCCAAGCCGTCGATCTCCACCGTCTTCCCCGCCAACACCCCGCGCAAGACGATTCGCGCCACTTGTTGGCAGGCATCGCAGCATTCAGGCACGGCGCTTCCCTCCCTCTCGCAGGAAGGCCAGCCGGCCGTCGGCTCCCTGGCGAAAAGACCCCAACCCCGGGAGCCGGGTCTCTTTGCCCTGGCGCAGGCCGTCGAGTATTTCCTGAACCATCCGGTCCAGCCGGTCGGCGGCCTCGCCCCGTGTTCCACCCGACTGGCGGGCCATTTTTTTTGCGATTTCAGGCTTCTTCATTCCGATTTCACTCTAGCAACCGGGAAATGGGCCGGACGCCAAGAGCCATGTCCTTATCAAGATAACTACTTATGTTTCAGAAATTTAGCAAATTGAAAAAAACTGAAAACCGCGGTGAACGACACATGAAACGATTTTAATTGGGCGTTAAGAGACACTTCATGTGAGGTTGGATATCATAAGCCCCAGACGAGCAAATAAGTTCGTCAACCTCCAAGGAGAACCGCACAATGAAAAAACTGTTCACTCTGATGCTCGGCATGACGTTCCTTTTCACCACCGTGGCCGTTGTCTTCGCCCAGGACACCACCAAGAAGGAAGACACCACCAAGAAAAAGTCCAAGAAGAAGAAGACCGATACCACCAAGAAAGAAGGCCGCTAAGCGGCTTTCCTCCGGCTCTTTGCTGGGAAGCCGCGTAGCATCTGCTGCGCGGCCATCCAGCATGTTTTGTTCGCAGTACGCCCCCCTCCCCGTCACGCCTCCTATCCAGTTTTCCGCTTGCAGCCCTCCCTGAGTCGAGCCTCGTCCTCTTTCTGTTCGCCCTTGTGCCCTAGATGAATCTACTTTAATTGCGCGTTAAGGGATCGTTCACATCTGGTTCGGTATGATGTTCTCGACGCCCCAAACGTCCACCTCTACCAGGAGATATCGCCATGAAAAAACTGATGACTTTGATGCTCGGCCTCTCGCTCGCCCTCGGCAGCGTAGCCGTTGCTTTCTCGCAGGACACCACCAAGAAGGAAACCACCAAGAAGACCAAGAAGACCAAGGCCCCCAAGAAGACGAAGGACACCACCAAGAAAGGCGCCTAAACCTTCGGTTCCAAATCGCCGGATTGCTGTCACAGGCAATCCGGCGCCAGTCTCTCCCCTGTTCCTTTTCCCTCCTTGCCCGTCCGGGTCCTCTTCCAGTTGTCAGCAGACCGGTTAGAAAAGAAGTCCGAGCTTCGCTCGGGTGGACAAGCCGGAGGCTTATCCCACTAGAGTGTCAGGCCCTTCAGGTAC
>JADGNS010000273.1 GCA_017883355.1 Candidatus Solibacter sp. | reverse complement strand
CCAGGATGCGATCCCAATCGGAGTGTTCATGAAACTTGCGCGCGTGCTGTTGCTGATTTCCGTGGCGACCGGGCTGTTCGCCCAGACACCCACCTGGGATGCCAGTGGAAATGGGATGCTGAACGGGACTTACTATTTCCGCCATGTCGTCTACCTGCTCTCCAGCGCCGGGAACGGCAGTCTCGCCGACGCGGCCTCGCTCTACGGAACCGTGAGCTTTAGCGGGACTGGCAGCTACTCCATGAACGCAGTGCTGGCGGATGGCGCGGCGAGCACGTTGACCAGATTCACCACCACCACCGGCACCTATTCGATTGGGGCTTCCGGCCAGGGCTTCCTCTCCAGTCCCCTGTTCAAGGGCGATTCTGTTTACGGCCTGGTGAACGCGCAGGGTATTTTCGTGGGCAGCAGCACGGAGAATCTGAACGGCTACAATGACCTGTTCGTCGCCGCCCCGCTGGCTTCCCCGGCACCCACCGCCTCCGCGTTCAGGGGTGCATATTCCCTGGCATACATGGATCTCTCAGGCACCCCGGCGTCCACCATCGGGGGAATGCTGACCATGAATCCCGACGGCGCGGGCAACCTCGGCACCGTGGGGTTTACTGGATACCTCGGGCCATCGGCCAAGGGCGTGCAATCGCTGTCCAACGTCAAGTACATCTTCAGCGGCGGCGCCGCCGTGGTGACGTTCCCCAACTCCAACACGGCGCTGTTTACCGGGCAATACTACCTGTATTTTTCGCCCGACGGCAACTTCGTATTCGGCGGATCGCCCAGTTCCTTCGATCTGATGGTGGGGGTGCGCACGGGGACAGGCACGCCCAACTTGAGCGGCAGGTACTACGAGGCGGGCCTGGACGAGGACGAGTCAACGCTGACCGCCGGGTTCGCCAGCCTGGACAGCTTCTACGGCTCCTTCAGTGCGAATGCCGGAGCCATCGTGGGCCATCAGCGCCTGCTCGATGTGTTCAATGCCTCGCCCGACAATTATACCTATAGCGAAGCGTATACCGTTCCGTCGAGTGGCGCGTACAGCAATCCGGCCGTGAACTACGTGGTGGGCAATGGAATCCGCATCGGCAGCGGGATTGGCCCGTTCCTGGGACTGGGCGTGGCGTTGCAAGCGCCCACCATGAGCAGTAGTTTGAGCACCACCGGCGTGTTTCTGGATCCGCAGGGCATCGTGAACGCGGGCAGCTCCGCGCCGTTCACGGCGGGCATCGCGCCGGGAGAGTTGCTCACCCTGTACGGCGCCAACCTGGCATCGGGGATTCAGGTGGCATCGGGGATTCCGTTTCCCACCACGCTCGGCAACGTGCAGGTGATGATCAACAACATCCCGGCACCCCTCTATTACGTGTACCCGACCGTGCTGGCGGCCATCGTGCCGTATGGCGTGACGGGCAGCATCGCCAAGGTGCAGGTGTTCAACAACAATGTGGCGTCGAACACCGTGACCGCGCTGCTCGCCAAAACAGCGCCGGGGGTGCTCACGCAATCGGCGAACGGTCTTGGGTACGGCGACGTGGTGCACCAGGATGGCACGCTGGTCAACGCCAAGAATCCGGCGCAGATTGGCGAAACCGTGTCGGTGTATCTCACCGGGTTAGGCGCGGTGAGCCCCACCATCGGGGACGGCGCGGCCGGGCCCACGGACCCATTGGCGACTACCCCCACGGGCGCGATCGCGGCCTATATCGGCGGCGTGGCTGCCACGGTGGGCTACTCCGGCCTCGCGCCGCAACTGGCCGGGCTGTACCAGATCAACCTGACGGTGCCGGCAGGGGTCACGGCGGGCGACAACAATCTCGATATTGCGGGCACCGATGCCTATTCCTCGGAGTGCCTGATTGCGATTGCCGCCGCACCCGCCTCCTCGCCGGCGGCGGCGGCGATTCCGGCATACCGCACGGTGCCGCGTGCCTTGTCGCAGCGCGGGGCTACAGTCCCAAAGTCTCGATGATGGCGGCCACGTCGGCGGCGCGCACGCGCACTTCCTGCTTCATGAGGTCCGGCGTGGCACGCTCGTCGAAGGCCTGAAATAGCGCCATTTTGGCAACCGCATAGCGCTCCGTGGAAGAGAGCGGGTGGGCGTGCGCCTGTTCCCACGCGAGGAGCGATTCTTGGGGCACCAGTACGCTCACCGGATGCCACGTCTTGCGGTCTGCGCTGATCGTGAAGACGAATTCGAGGCCGCTCTCGCCGCCACGGAAAGTCCGCTGGCCTTCGTAGTAATACTGGTAGACGTAGCCACTTTGCGCCGAATGCGATTTGAGGCGGCGCACGGCGGGAGCACCGGTGAGCGGTAAGGGCCTTTTAGAGAAGAAATTGCGCCACATGGTTATCGTACTTAAGTCACAAGTGCTACCCGAATGGTACGTCAAGAGGCCTTGACATTCCAAGCCGCCGGGAGCATAGTGAAGGTGGAATCAGGCTGTTATGGTTCCGAGACGAAACGCCGTCTTTCTTAGCCGTCCCACCCCGGTTTTCAACCGGGAAAGTACGGCGGGAGGTGACATATAGAGCCGGACCAGAATGAGGGCGGCCTCACCCGCGGCAAGTGAGCAGGTAGTCAAGAAGCACCGAACGGTCGGATTCACCGAAAGCCCGAATATTCAGGGCAATGCGTCGTATGCGCTAACCGGATGATCGCCAACGTTTGCTTCTGAGTTCACGACCCAATCGGGTGACCGCCCTTCCTTATTTTCTTTTGCAGTTTCTTGTTTTCCTCTCCCCTCCATCCGCAGGCTTCAACCCCACGGTAGTGTAAACTGAAAGTTCCTCTATGACACCGGTCGCTCCCCAGGAGATTGTCAGCGCACATAGTCCGGATTCCGATGACGCCTTCATGTTTTATGCCTTGGCGACAAAAAAGGTGCGCTCGCCCCGAGTGACCTTCCGGCATGTGTTATCCGATATCGAGACTTTGAATCGCAAGGCCATGGAAGGTTTCTATGACCTGAGCGCCATTTCCTACCACGCGTATCCCTACGTGGCCGACAAGTACGTGCTGATGGCCAGCGGGTCTTCGATTGGCGACGGCTATGGCCCGATGATTATCTCCAGCCGGCCCATGGAACCCGAGGAACTCAAAGGCAAGCGCATCGCCATCCCCGGCACCATGACCACGGCGTACCTGGCCTGCAAACTCTACCAGCCGGATTTCGAGCCGGTGGTCACGCCCTTCGACAAAATCACGGAAGCCATCAAGGAACGCACGGTGGATGCCGGGCTGATCATCCACGAAGCGCAATTGACGTTCGACCGCGAAGGCTTTCACCGCATTGTCGATCTGGGGCGCTGGTTCAAGACCACCTACGATCTGCCGCTGCCCCTGGGCGCCAACGTGCTGTTGCGATCGCTGGATGCCGGCGTCAAGAGCGAGTGCTGCCGCATGATGCGCGACAGCATACAGTACGCTCTGGACAATCACGATGAAGCCCTGCAATATGCCATGCAATTCGCGCGCGACATGGAACCGCGCCTGGCGGAAAAGTTCGTCGGCATGTACGTGAACCACTACACGGTGGATTGCGGCGAAATCATCCCGGTGGCGGCGCAGAAACTGCTCGATTTGGGCTACGAAGCCGGCCTGATCTCCAAGCGCGTCGAACTGGAATTCATCCGGTAAGAAAGACCGGTTTCCCGGTAGAATCAGGAGAGAGGGCGAGCACCTTGCGGTGCGCCCGGAAAATTGGGGTTGGCAGGCCGCATGCTATCGTGAAGGATAGTGTCTTCGCCACTCAATTTCCATCTGGAGCAATATGATGGGCCGCTCGACCTGCTGTTGGACCTGATCCGCAAGCAGCAAATCGACATTAAGGACATCCCCATCGCCACCATCACGTCTCAATACCTTGAGTACATGGAAAAGGCGCGGGAAATGGACCTCGATCTGGGTGCCGAATTCGTCTACATGGCAGCCACGCTGATCCACATCAAGTCCAAGATGCTGCTGCCGCGCGACCCGGCGCTGGCGGAGGAAGGCGATGCGGCGGACGATCCGCGGCAGGAACTGGTGGACCGCCTGCTGGAGCACGAGCGCTTCAAGAACGCCGCCGAAATGCTGCAGCAGAAGCGCATGATCGAGGAAAACGTCTGGAGCAACCCGCAGATCAAGTCTTTCGTGTCGGAAGACGACGATCCGGGCCTGGCGATCACGCTTTTCGACCTGGTGAAGGCGTTCGGCGAGATGCTGGAGCGGGTGAAGAACCGCCCGGTATACGAAGTGGAATCGGCCGATGTGACGGTGGCCGATATGGTGCGTTACCTGCGCGACCAGTTTCTGCAAGTGGGTGTGGACCAGCCGGTTTTCATCATGCGCGTGTTTGAGCTACAGCGCACGCGGCGGGCCATGATCGCGCTGTTTCTGGCGGTGCTGGAGATGGTGCGGATGCAGGCCGTGGTAGTGACCCAAAAGGAATTATTCGGCGAAATCGCCCTCAAGCGGCATGGCAGCTTCGACCAGGTATTCGCCAGCGATCAGCCCATGTCCGCGATCGATAAAGACTACATCTGATATCCAGCATGGAAGAACCGGAAACATCCCCACAGGGCGCAAGCCCGGAACCCGAACCGGCGCCGCCGGTAGAGAACCCCAGCGCCGGCGCTTCGCCGGAGGAGGCGTCCCTGGCGGAAGATCCCGAGGCCGAAGCGCCCGCCGAAGGAGGGACGACAGGCCAGGAGGCTTGGCCCACGCCGGAGACCAGCCTCTCGATGGATGAGTTGATGGCCCCGCGCGACGTTGCGTTCGACGACACGCCGGCCCCCGTCTCGCAGGAAGACTCGCAGATCAAGGCAATTCTGGAAGCCATCGTGTATGTGGCCGAGGAGCCGCTCACCCTGGCGCAGATCGCGGCGTCCCTGCAACAGCCCACGGAGCGCATCCAGGAGCTGCTCGGCCAGTTGATCGCGGAATTCGACCAGCCCGGCCATGGCGTCTCCATCCGCGAAGTGGCCGGCGGCTACAAGATGGCCACCAAGCCGGAACATCACGAGGCGGTGCGCAATTTCGTCAAGAGCCTCAAGCCGCCGTTGAAGCTCTCGCTGCCGGCGCTGGAAACGCTGGCCGTGATCGCGTACAAGCAGCCCGCCACGGGCCCGGAGATCATGGAGATCCGCGGCGTGCAGGGCGGGGGCGTGCTCAAGACGCTGCTGGACCGCAAGCTGATCGCCGTGGCCGGGCGGAAGAACGTCATCGGCAAGCCGATGCTGTACAAGACCACCAAGGAGTTCCTGATCCAGTTCGGCCTGAAGGACCTGAGCGAGTTACCCTCGCTCAAGGAATTCGAGGAGATCCGCCGCATGGCGTTCTCGGAGAGCGAAGCGCCGGCGCAAGAAGCAGCCGCGCCCGAGGCCGCCACCGAAGCCACGGAACCGGCCGGCGAGCCTGTCACTGAACCGGCGGCCGGACCCGCCGAAGCAGCGCCCGCCGTGGAGGCGGTCGCAGAAACGCCCGAAGGCGCGCCAGAGACCGCGCCAGTTGCACCGGCCGCGGAATCCGCGCCCAACGAGGAAATCTAGTGCCCGAAGAACGTCTGCAGAAGATTCTCTCCCAGGCTGGGGTCGCCTCGCGGCGGCAGGCCGAGAAGATCATGCTGGAGGGAAGAGTGACGGTGAACGGCACGGCCGTCACCGAACTCGGCAGCAAGGCGAATCTGGAAACCGACCACATCAAAGTGGATGGCAAGCTGATCCGCGCCCCCAAGAATCAGATCTACATCGTCCTGAACAAGCCGAACAACACGATGACCACGGTGAGCGATCCCGAAGGCCGGGCCACGGTGATGGATTGTCTTCGTGGAGTGAAGGAGCGGGTGTATCCGGTGGGGCGCCTGGACTATCACAGCGAAGGACTGCTGCTGTTGACCAACGACGGAGACATGGCGAACGCCATCATGTCCGCCCACTCCCACCTGCCCAAGACTTACGTGGTGAAAGTTACCGGTCTATTGACCGGCGACCAGGAACAGGAATTTCGCGACGGCATTCCTCTGATGGGGCGCCGGACTCTGCCGGCGGGGCTGCGGCTGGTCCGCAACGCCGCCAACCCCTGGTACGAGATCAAGCTCACCGAAGGGCGCAACAACCAGATCCGACTGATGTTCAAGCATCTGGGCAAGCTGGTGGAGAAACTGAAGCGGGTGCGCATCGGCCCGCTCGAATTAGGGTCGCTGAAACCCGGAGCCTTCCGCTATCTGACCGATGATGAGGTGGAGAAGTTGAAACGCGCCATCGAGCGCTCCAGCGAGTCCAGAGCCGTATGAATCAGATCTCGGAAATTCTGCGCAACGCCCGGACGATTGCCGTGGTCGGCCTGTCGGGAAAGCGCTTTCGCCCCAGTTATGGCGTGGCCGAGTACATGCAGCGCTCCGGCTACCGTATCATTCCGGTGAACCCGCTGGAGAAGCAGGTGCTGGGCGAGACCAGCTATCCGGATCTGGACGCCGTCCCCGAAGCCATCGATATCGTGGATATTTTCCGGCGTTCGGAATTCGTGCCGGAGATCGTGGAAGCGGCGATTCGCAAGGGCGCGAAGGTGATCTGGATGCAGGAAGGCGTGATACACGAAGACGCGGCGCGGCGCGCCATGGAAGCGGGACTCGCCGTGGTGATGGATCGCTGCATCTTGAAAGATCACCGCAGGCTGGGCGCGGGGTAGGCGAGAGTTGGCAGGCGGAAGCGCCTGCCCCACCAAGACGCAAGCACTTGCGCACCAACGTGGGAC
>JADGNS010000272.1 GCA_017883355.1 Candidatus Solibacter sp. | reverse complement strand
AATGCGGTCCGGTCCGGTGTGAGGCGAATGGACACGGCGGGACCCGCGGTACGCATTACCGTCTCACCAATCTTCTTGCCGGCTTTGTACGCCACTGCCTTCAGTTCGCCAGGTTCGTAGGTGACGTCATCCCACCGGAGCCGGTATTTGTACGAAACGTCGTAGTATCCCGCGATGCACCTGGCCTGGTACACGCCGATCTCGCGGACCGATGCCGTCCCGTTATTGGGCAATTGCGTGAACTCCCCCCGCACGTACCGCGCGCGGACGTCCATTTCCAGACTGGCCGGCGCAGCGCCGCCGCCGAATCCGCCGCCGGATCCGCCGCCAGCCGTGCCGGCGGGCATCGCGCCCCCTCTGCCGCCTTGGGGCGGAGCCGCAGCGCCGCCCGCGGCCCCCTGGCCGCCTCTGCCGGGGCCCGCTGGAGCGACACCGCCCGCCGCTGGTCCTCTTCCACCCCGGCCGGGTCCGCCTGTGCGCGCCGCGACCGTCGCCACCGTTGTCCACGCCGCTCCGTCGCTCGACACCTTCACTTGATATCCGGCGCCGAAGGCCTTCGACCCCAACGTGACGTCCACCTGCTTCACCGGCTGCCTCGCGCCCAAATCCACCTGCAGCCATTGGTTCTCTCCGGCCGCGTCCGCCATCCACTCGCTCGCTGCCTGATCGTCGAATGCCAGACTCGCGTTGCCGCCGGAGCTCGCCGTTGCGGCCTTCCCGCGCGCATCGTTCTTCGGCTTGGGCGCCACCACGCCCTTCGTGCGCCGTCCCAGCGACTTGCCATTGAGAAACAACTCGGCCGCTTCGCCGTTGGTGTAGACGAACACCGGGACGCTCTTTCCCACCCTGTCCGGCCAGTTCCAGTGCGGCAGAATGTGGATGGTGTTCGCCTCCGGGCGCCAGTAGCTCCGATACAGGTAGAAGCGGTCTTTCGGAATGCCCGCGAGGTCGACAATTCCGAAATAGGAGCTGCGGGCTTCCCGGCTCGGCGCGGGCTCGCCCAGGTAATCGAAACCGGTCCACACGAATTCGCCGGCCACGAACCGGTCCTTCTCCATGAGGGCAAACTCGGCGTCCGCAATATCGGAGTAGCCCGCCGCGTTCAGATCGTAAGAAGTCAAATACTGTGTACCCGCCGAGTAATCGCTCTTCGAGTTCGGGTATGGGGAACGCGTAGAATCCGCGCGTGCTAAACGCCGAAGCCGATTCGGTATAAAGGATCGGCTTATCCGGATACATCGCCCGGTAGTTGTCGTAGCGGTGCGCATAATTCCAGCCCGTCAGGTCCAGCGGATCGTACACCGCCTGCGACACTGTCTCCGGTGTGTGGCAGGCTATACCGACCGGCCGCGTGGCATCCTGCTTCAAGACCATATCGCGCGTCGCCGCCAGGCGTCCGAAAGACATGCCATCGCGGCTTTCGTCCACGGAAGTCCCGATCTCGTTTCCTACCGACCACACGAAAATGCTCGGATGATTGCGGTCGCGCTGCACCATGCTCGTAATATGCCGTTCCGCATTGGGCAGCACGCCCGCCACGCCATCCACATTGTCGCCCGTCGCGTTCCACTTATCGAAAGCTTCGTCCCAGACGAAGAGGCCCATGCGGTCGCACAGGTCAAGCAGCTCGGGGGCCGGCGGATTATGGCTGGTACGCACGGCATTGGCCCCCATGTCTTTCATGATTTCCAGTTCGCGCTGCATGGCGCGCAGGTTGAATGCCGCGCCCAGCGCGCCCAGATCGTGATGTAGATCCACACCGTACAGTTGAACGCGCTTACCGTTCAGGTAGAAACCATCGTTCGCCGTAAACTGGAAGGAGCGAATGCCAAAAGCGACGCTCTCCTGGTCCACCACATAGCCGCCGGCGTTTTTCAGCGTCACCACGGCCGTATAGAGATTCGGCGTCGCCAGGTCCCATCGCTGGGGGCGCGGCACCAGCAACTGCTGGTCGAAGGCAACCGTGCCGTTCGCCGGGGCGGGGCCGCTCTTCGCGCCGGTCGCCACCTGCTTACCGCTCGGGTCCAACAATGCCACCTCAACTGTCAGGTTCTGCGCCGCCGCCTGATGGTTTTCGATGGAGCTCTGCACCCGCACCGTGGCGCGCGCGTCGGCCACCGCCGGCGTACTCACAAACGTGCCCCAATGCCCGATGTGCACGGCGCCGGTCACGGTCATCGTGACCTTTCGATAAATCCCGGCGCCGGGATACCAGCGTGACTGGTGCCGCCTGGTATCCACCTCTACGGCGATCACATTCTGCTGGCCGAATCGAATGTATGGCGTCGCGTCGATGCGGAATGACGTGTACCCATAGTTCCACTCGCCCGCCAACTGGCCGTTGACGTAGACTTTCGGAAACGCCATCACCCCGTCGAAATCGAAGTAGACGCGCTGTCCGGCCGCGCCTTTCGGCGTAAACTTCTTGCGATACCAGGCCACTCCCTGCCACGGCAGCTTTCCGGTGCCGCCGTTGCCGTTCGGATCAAACGGCCCCGCGATCGCCCAGTCGTGCGGCAGACGCGTAGCCTGCCAGCCAGAGTCGTCAAAGCTCAACTGTTTCACCGCATCGGGCTGTTCGCCCTTGGTGAAGCGCCAGTCGCGATTGAAATCGTTCCCCTCGCGCTGGCCGAACGCCATTCCGGAGGCAAGCAGCAGTGCCCCCAGAGTCATGCGCCACGTCGTATTCATTCGATTCATAGGAGTGATTAATCCTGGGTCAAAAATCCTGGGTCAACGGTCGATTCGAACTGTTGAACTCAGATTTTAGCGCCCCGCGCTCAGGCTTCAACCCGCCCTAAGGTGGGTAGGCGCGCGGTGACTGGACGCCTGAATCGGCGCCCCCCTCAGTGCGTCATCGAATACACGACGTAGTTCACGCCCAGCCGGATCCCCAGCGCCGAGAATTTCTCCGGATAGCTCGGGCTGTCCGCCCACTCCCAGGAATCGCCGACATCGCTGTTGAAGGTCATCGCCACCATCAGGCGATTGCGATCGTCATAGATCCCCATCCAGTGCGCCTTGGTTCCGGCCGCGCGCTGTCCCATCCACCCGCCGCCTCCGCGCAGCGACCACTGCCCCAGCACCTGGTAGCGATCGTCCAGATCGTAGACCGCGTGGAAGATCGCATCCTGATTCTCGATCTCCACTACCGGACGGTCCGGGAACACGCGCGTCATACTCTCGGCGAAGCGTGCATACTCGTCCGGCCCCCAGAAATCGTCCATGTAGATGAAGCCGCCGCGCAGCAGGTACTCGCGCAGCGTTTTCACCTGCGCGTCGGTGAGCAGCCAGTCGCCCATCTCGCCCGCCACCATCCAGGGCCAGTTGAAGAAGTCGTCGACGTCATCGGGGCTGCTCGGCTGCTCCACACTGCGCACGTGAATCCGCGTCAGGCGCCGCAGCGCCAGCGCGAAATGCCGGTCGGCGCGCGGATAGTCCTGCGTCCAACTGGTGCCTCCCTCCCGCCAGTCCAGGCGCCCGTAGCGAAAGCGCGCGAATCGCGCCTCGGGATGCTGCGGATACATCAGCCGCGCCTGCACCCACTCGGCCTGCTCCTGCCAGTCCGGAGGCAGGGGGATATTGTCATAGGCCTCCATCGAGGGGTACACGCGAAATGGCTTCTGGAACGCGCACAGCGCGCCCATCGCCAGCAACCCAAATCCCACCAGTCCCAACGTCCTTCGAGAAATCAAGAGGACCGCCTTGAGCGCAGGATAACAGATTCCGGCGCCGCTTCAACTTCTCCCCATACCCGGACCCGTCGGACGCGTCTATACTCAGTTATTCAAGGGAGTCTCATGGTCACCAGACGCACTTTCCTCAACACCAGCGCCGCCGCCCTCGCCACGCGCCTCTTCGCCGCCCCCGCCGGCGCCAAGAAGCCGAGTCCCGAACTGGCCAACCTCGGCGCCGTCGCCCTGCGCGAAGCCAAAAAGCTCAAGGCTTCCTACTGCGATATCCGCATCATCCGAACCCGGCAGCAGTTCCTCAACATCCGGCTCAACCCTGAACGCGGCACCGGAAAAACCCTCGAAGTCCCCGGCATCGGCGATGGCGGCAGCTTCGGTTTCGGCGTCCGCGTGATCGTCGATGGCGCCTGGGGCTTCGCCGCCTCTCCCCTCGTCAAACCCGAGGAAATCGCGCGGATCACGGGCGAGGCGGTGCAAGTCGCCAAAGCCAACGCCTCGCTCATGAACAAGCCCGTTGTGCTCGCCCCTGTCCCCGCTTACACGGACTACTGGCAGACCCCTTACCAGCGCGACCCCTTCGAAGTCCCCATCCAGGAGAAGCTCGACCTCATCCGCAACGCTGCCGCCGAAGCCAAGAAATCGCCGCAGGTCTTCGCCGCCGCCTGCACCCTCGCCTTCCGCAAGGAGGACAAATATTTCGCCTCGAGCGTCGGCTCCAGCATCCAGCAACTCAACATGCAGACCTACGCCATCGTCAATTCCACCGCCGTCGATGTCGCCAAAGGACTCTCCAAGAACCGCAAGTTCCAGCCGCCGCCGGTCACCGCGGGCTACGAATTCGTCGCCGTCATGAACCTGGTGGAAAATGCGCAGCGCGTCCGCGAGGAAGTAGTCGAACACCTCAAGTCCCCACCCGTCACCGCCGGCAAGAAGGATCTCGTTCTCCTCCCCAGCCACCTGTGGCTCACCATCCACGAGTCCCTGGGGCACTCTACCGAACTCGATCGCGCCCTCGGCTACGAGGCCAACTACGCCGGCACCAGTTTCCTCACGCTCGACAAGCTGGGCAAGGAACGCGTCGGCAGCGACCTGATCAACGTCTGGGGAGACCGCACCAGCGAGAAAGGCCTGGCCACCGTCGGCTACGACGATGACGGCGTCAAAGCCACCCGCTTCCCCATCATCGAAAAGGGCATCTTCAAGCACTATCAGACCATCCGCGATCAGGCCGCGCTGGTCGGCGAAAAGGAATCGCGCGGCTGCTGTTTTGCCGATAGCTGGAGCAGCGTCCCCTTCCAGCGCATGCCCAACGTCTCGCTCGAAGCCGGCAAGCCCGGCGCGTCCCTCGACGACCTGATCGGCGGCGTCGAGGACGGCTTGCTGATCGATGGCGACGGCAGTTTCTCCATCGATCAACAGCGCTACAACTTCCAATTCGGCGGCGACGCCTTCTGGGAAATCAAGAACGGCAAGAAGGCCGGCATGGTCTCGCGTGCCGCCTATCAGGCCCGCACCACGGATTTCTGGCAGGCCTGCGACTCGATCGCCGGACCCGCCTACTACCAGCAATACGGCGCACCCAACGACGGCAAGGGCGAGCCCACCCAGATCAATAGCGTGAGCCACGCCTGTAGTCCCGCGCGCTTCCGCCAGATCAACGTCATCCAGACCGACTGAGGACCCCATGCTCACCAAAGATCAATTCCAGGAACTCGCCCAAAAGGCCCTCTCGTTCTCCACCTTCCCGGAGTGCTCCATCAATCTCAGCACCACCGAGGACGCCTTCATCCGCTTCGCCCTCAATGGCGTCACCACCAGCGGCTTCGTGGCCAATCAGTCGCTGTCCATCTCCGCCACCAAGGACCAGAAAACCGGCAGCACGAGCGTGGACGATTTTGACGACAAGGCCATCCGCGAGGCCGTCCACGCCGCCGAGCAGCTCGCCCTCATCTCTCCGGCCAACCCCGAGAGTGTCCCGCCGCTCGGCCCGCAGAAGTACGCCACCGCAGATAACTGGGTCGATGCCACGGCGCGAGCCCGCAATCCGGTGCTGGTGCCGCACGTAAAGGCGATCATCGACGCCGCCAAGGCCAAGGGGCTGGTGGCCGCCGGCTACTTCGAGCGCAATGCCGGGCACTTCGCGATCGCCAACAAAGCGGGCAATTTCGGTTTTGGCCGCTATACCGATTCCTATCTCTCCACCACCGTGCGCAACCCGGAAGGCACCAGTTCGGGATGGGCCTCGCACCCCGCCGTGCGCATCGAAGACATCTCCGGCGCCGCCCTCGGTCAGACCGCGGTGGAGAAGTGTCTGAAGTGGAAGAATCCCGTCAAACTCGATCCCGGCAAATACACCGTGGTGCTGGAACCTACCGCGGTTGGCGACCTGATTCCGCTGATGGCCTTCTCCCTGCAAGCCCGCGCAGCCGAGGAAGGCCGCAGTTTCATGAGCAAGAAAGGCGGCGGCACGCAGGTGGGCGAAAAGCTCTTCCCGGAATTCATCACGCTGCGCAGCGATCCCTTCAACAAGCTGAATCCCGTTCTGCCCTGGGGTAACGGCGGCCTGCCCAGCGCCCCTATGACGTGGGTCGAAAATGGCGTGGTGAAGAATCTCTTCTACGACCGCTACTATGCGATGAAGGCCGGCAAGGAACCCACACCGTTCCCTGCGGGCGTCATGATGGAAGGCGGCACCAAGACTTTGGACGAGCTGATCGCCGGTGTGGATCGCGGCCTTCTGGTGACGCGCTTCTGGTACATCCGCACGGTGAATCCGCAGACCGTGCAACTCACCGGGCTCACCCGCGACGGCCTCTTCCTCATCGAAAGCGGCAAGGTCACCGGCCCCGTGGTGAACTTCCGTTTCAACGAAAGCCCCGTGCGCATGCTGCAGAACACGGTCGCGATGGGCCGCCCCATCCGCACCCGCGGAGGCGAAAGCGGCATGATCGCGCCGCCCCTGGTGGTCAAGGACTTCAACTTCACCAGCATCAGCGACGCCGTATAACCCCGCACCTGTATGGGGATGTTACTGACCACCATCGGTAA
>JADGNS010000271.1 GCA_017883355.1 Candidatus Solibacter sp. | reverse complement strand
CTTTATTCCGCGGAAACACAATCGGGCTAGGGGTAACAGCGGTACTAATTGGGCGAAAAACTCAGACCAAACCGTACCGGGGTAAATCACCTAGAAGGCGGTTTCTAGCGGCCCGAAACCCGCAGGAGAGCGGCGTTGAGCGTGTCCAGGTGGGCCAAAAGCCGGCTTTCGTGCTCCTGCCCGTAGCGTATTGGCGGGCGGATCGAATCTTCTCCGGCAGTCCGCAGCAGGGTCAGCCAGGCAACTACGCTGGCCGCGGTAATGGCCAGCAGGATGGTGTTGACCTCATACCCCAGGCGCATTCCGAACAGGCTGCGCATCAACACCACAAACGTATTGCTTAGAAAGAAGATGGAAAACACCAGGGCGTGCATGCGGACATTGCGGCTCAGCTTTACCGGGAAAAAGCTCATAAAGCACAGAATCAAAATGATAAAGAGTGCCAACCCGGTATTGATTCCGCGCTCCATCGCCAGCATGTACCACATGATCTTGGATCGCTGTGGCAGACTAGGTTTAATCTGAGGCATAAGACTAATGGCGGAGATGGTCACCGCAATCGCCAAGCTCACGTAAAGCGCCCAGCGGCCCAGACTATACAGTCCTCTGTATTTCTCGAGCACCAGTTTGTACAGTTCCACGACCATCAATACGTAGAAGGCGAGCGCAATCGGCGTGGTCAGCACCCAGACTTGCTGGTAAAGGGGAGAGGTAATTTCCACGAACAGCGGCCAGATACTGTTTGGAATCCGAAAGATGAAGAAAGCAAAGAAGATAGGGTAACGATGATAGAGGCCGGTGCGGTACAGCTTGAGCACCATCAGAACGGAGCCAAGCAATAAAACCGCTCTCAAAAACGAAACCAGCACAGCACTAGTCATCGAAGGTAATCAGCCTCGATCTTATCACCTAGTGCCGCGCTGGTTAGTATTAACTTTCGATACTAACGGACCCAAGGGCAAGGGTCGCACGCGGGAAACGGGTTTTCGGCCTTGTTCGTGACTCGCGCCGCGAAAAGCGAGAGCGCGATAAAGGCGAGAATTGTCAGCTTTTTCATATAGAGTCCTAATTTTCCTTACCTGCTGTCGTTCGGTAGTAACGTTGGTACTAGGTTATATGGAACTGGACCGTAATAGGGTATTTCTCTTAAATATTTTCTGAAAATAGAACGCTTACCAAACCGAAGTTCTAAAGCGGACCGAGGTTCAGGCCCTGTCAGTGCCCCCGCACGCGCCGTGATATAGAATCAAGTTTCGGGGTTCGCGGACCGACGCGGGCTCCTGGTTCTACCGATACGGCTGCTTTGAGGCAGTTGGGGAACGATAGGGGACTGTTGGCGGATTTCAGCGCAAGACCGGAAGCGACACGCGGCCCGGCCGCGGAATTGTGGCGGAAAACGCTTTCACGCATTCCGACACATTTCGGCCGCCTGGTCTTTCTGGCGTCCCTGCGGGAAGCCCTCACGGGCCTGTATTCTCACCCGCCGCTGAGCCAGATCGTGGGCCTCGAAATCACCGACCGCACGCTTCGCCACAGTCATCACGAGGTCTTTGCCGAATGGCTGGGCTTTACCCTGGCCCAGCAGAAAGCCGATCTGGATGAGTACCTGGCGGCTTCCAATGCCCCGCGGGAACTGGCTCACTATCGCGACCTCGTGCCCGGCACCGCCCATCAGGTGGAACGCCAGCTCTACCTCACGGATTTGGAGACGCTGCTGGAGTTGCGCCGCTTTGAGGACGGCGGCGCTTAGCCGGTTCGAGAAGCATAGCCACGCCCGCCACCTGCCCAATCACGTCAATCTCCCCCAGAGCATACAAGCCCGGTTTCTGGTGCGAAGAAGGATGCGGCTGCACCAGGATCTGGTTTTCGTAGGAGGTACACCAGCCGCAGCGGTAGCCGGCCCGGTGTTCCAGGAAATAGATCGGACGGTCCATCTCATTCGTCCAACCATCGGTGGCAATTCGCCGCCTGGATTCGTCGATCAATACCAGCGAACCGGGACGTAGTACCGGGTACATGGACCAGTCTTCCAGGCCGATAAAGCCGAAACGATGCTGCCGAAGATCCCAGCCGTTCAGAAAACTCAGGCCGGTTTTTCCCCAGTGCCGGATGACATGACTAAGAAATGTGGTCGAGTTTAAATCAATTTGAGAGTCGACGGGTTGCGGCACCGTGAATCGGGCGGCGGGAAGGAACCCCGCGGCGTGGGTTTGGTTGAGCGGGGTGCGCAGCGACTCCGCCGGAAGCAGTTCCAGCGGAACGCCGTACCAGCCCAGAACCTCTTCCCAATCCAGCCGGTAGATGGCGCACAGGGAATACAGACGGAAGATGGTGGGGACGGTACCTTTATTTTCGATATCGGCCAGACGGCTGAGCGCGATGGCAAACTCATCGTTGGCACGGCGTTGCGCCAGTTGCTGGCTGGCCTTCTCCACGTCGCGGTAGGTGAGTTTCAACCGCTCACGAACCCGTTTGAGCTTTTCGCCGGGGCGCTCCATGATATGATCCCGCTTGATGCCCGCCGTGTCCCGCTCGCGGTTCCACGGCGGGGCGCACTGAGCGCAGATTATAGCTTCCAATCTCCGGCGGAGGCAAGGAAAATCATGAATTTTGTTCTGAAAACGGAACACGGGCCAAAATGTCCACAAAAATAATCGTCGGAATCTCGGGTGCGAGCGGCGCCATTTACGGCTGGCGCCTTCTACAACGCCTGCGCGCCCACGGCGGTGTGGAAATTCACCTGATTGTTACCCGCTCGGGCGAGAAGACGCTCTTTCTCGAAACCGGGAAAACCCTTTCGGACCTGAAACCCCTTACGGATTTTTCCTATCCACTGGAGGATATTTCCTGCCGGCTGGCCAGCGGGTCCTACCCTACCGACGCCATGGTCATCGCCCCGTGCTCCATCCATACCATGTCGGCGATCGCCGGCGGCATCAGTTCCAACCTGATGATCCGCGCCGCCGACGTGATCCTGAAAGAGAGGCGCAAGTTGATTTTGATGGTTCGCGAAAGCCCGTTTCACCTCGGGCACCTGAGAAATATGACGGCATTGGCGGAGATGGGCGCGATCATCGCCCCGCCAATTCCCGGCTTTTATCACCACCCGCAAACCGTGGATGACCTGGTCGATACCAGCGTGGACCGCGTACTCGACCTGATCGGCCTGCCTGACGCGCGGGTTCGCCGCTGGGATGGGGTGGCGCGGTGAGCGCCCGCCGCCCGGTGATCGCGTTCCAGGGGGAGCGCGGCGCCTTCAGCCAGGAGGCCACGCGCCAACTCTGCGGCCCCGAAGTCGAGGTGCTCCCCTGCCCGCGGTTTGAAGACATCTTCCGCTCGGTCAAGGAGGGCAGGGCCGCCGGCGCCGTGGTGCCTATTGAAAACACTCTCGCCGGCAGCGTCCACGAGAACTACGACCACCTGGTGAACTTCGAATTGCCGATCGTGGCCGAAACCAGCGTGCGCATCGTGCACAACCTGATGGTCCCAAAAGGCGTGAAATTCTCCCAAGTCAAACGCGTTTTCTCCCATCCCGTGGCATTAAATCAATGTCTGGATTTTTTTGCCAAGAACCGGAATATGGAAAAAATCCCCTTTTACGACACCGCCGGCAGCGTAAAGATGATAACGGAAGAAGGGCTGACGGACGCCGCCGCGATTGCCAGCTCGGTGGCCGCGGAAATCTACGGAGCCCACATTTTGCGCCGCTCCATCGAAAGCGACCGGCAGAATTTTACCAGGTTCTTTCTCTTGCGGACGCCCGATTACGCGCGCCGCCATCCCGTGCGGGCCGCCGCCAACACGCAGTGGAAAACCTCGCTGGTATTCAGCACGCGCAACATCCCCGGCGCCCTTTTCCGGGCGCTCAGCGCCTTTGCGCTGCGCGATCTCAACCTGATGAAGATTGAATCCCGGCCGCTTCGCGGCAAGCCCTGGGAATACCTTTTCTATCTGGACTTCCTGGGACGCGCCGATTCCCCGGTTGCCGTGAATGCCCTCAGTCATCTCCGCGAGATTGCCGATTTTCTCCGCATTCTCGGTTGCTACCCCAAGGGCGCCTAGCGCCGGCCTTTCCCCCTATTAAGAAAAGTGCGGGTTCGTCCGATATAGCAGAAGGATTATGACTATGCTGCTTAGCAACCTGAGGATCGGGAAGAAATTGGGCCTTCTGCTGTGCACCGGGATCGCACCGGTAGTGTGTGTGAGTGCTCTTGCCTTATGGGGTCTGAGCGCGATCCATAATGCGGTCGATGAGGAGCAGGCCGGCGCCGAAAAGATGATTATCGCCCAGCATGCGGCGGCCAACATGGGACGGGTCACCAGCATCGTCGGCCACGTCGTGTTGGGCAGCAAGTGCGAAACCTGCCATGGCGTGGCAACCGGTGGAGACCAGGAGCATCAGGCCAACATCGTGAAAGAGTACCTCTCGCTGATGAACGATCTCAAGACGGCGGAGGCCCACAGCGATGGACGTCGTCTGGTAAGCGAACTGGAAACGGCTGGGGCCCAGTGGCACGAGATCAACACGCGGGTGCTACGACTGAGCCATGAGGGGAAACGCACGGAGTCTATCGAGGCGTACCGGGCGGAGAGCATTCCCGGCTACGCTCCGGTGGACAAAGCGCTGCAGGACTATCTGGCGTGGCAGCAGCCGCGCATGGCGGAGATGAAGGCACGCGTCGGCAACTACACTGCCCGCATACCGATTGCGGTCGGGTTGCTCACCCTGCTGGCCCTGGGCGTCGCCTTGCTTCTGGGGACGGCCGTCACGCGAAGCATCGCCAAACCGCTGGCGTCGGCAGTGGCTCACATCGGCTCCGTGGCCGAGGGAGATGTTTCCGGCGAAATCGAAGAGGAGCATCTGGCACGCGCCGACGAGTTCGGAGAGATGGCGCGGGCGGTTCGAACCATGTCGATGAATCTGCGCGAGGTGATGAAGCAGATTGCGAGCGGGATCCACGTCCTGTCGGCCTCGTCGGCGGAACTGTCCGCCAGTTCCGGGCAGATGTCGGACGGGTCGCGGCAGGCCTCCGAGAAAGCCCATTCGGTGGCAGCGGCCGCCGAGCAGATGAGCGCCAACGCGGTTTCCGTGGCCGCGGCCATGGAGCAGACTTCCACCAACCTCGCCCACGTCACGGCGTCCACCGAGCAGATGACCTCCACCATCAGTGAAATCGCCGGGAACTCCGAGAAGGCCCGGCGCATCACGGCCGAAGCTACCGAGCAGGCGACGTGCATTACCGGGCAGATCCACGAGCTTGGTCAGGCCGCGCGCGAGATCGGAAAGGTAACCGCGACGATTACGGAAATTTCCTCGCAGACCAACCTGCTGGCACTCAACGCCACCATCGAAGCCGCCCGCGCCGGAGCCGCCGGCAAAGGTTTCGCGGTGGTGGCCAACGAGATCAAGCAACTGGCTCAGCAGACCGCCACGGCCACCGAGGATATCAAGGCGCGGATCGCCAAAGTACAGTCGTCGACCACCTCGGGCATCGCCGAAATCGAGCGCATCTCGCAGGTGATTCAGGAGGTCACCGAAATTGTCACCTCCATCGCGACCGCCATCGATGAACAGGCGGCCGCCACCAAGGACATCGCCCAAGGTATCGGCCAGGCATCGGAGGGTGTGACCGACGCCAACATCCGTGTGGCACAGACCTCGCAGGCCTCGCAGGCAATCGCCCACGATATCGCCAGCGTGGACCTCGCTGCCAGTGGCATTGCCGACGGCAGCGAGCAGGTGCGCACCAGTTCCGCGGAGCTTACGCAGGTCGCCGAGCAACTCCAGACGGCGGTGGCGCGCTTCCGGATCACCCGGGCATGAGAAGGGCTTGGAAGAAGGTGTGAGAATCGGGCCCACGAAACGGTTTGCGGGATGGGGATGCGGTTATTCGTCTCGGTTTCGCGCATGGTAATGTGGGGGTGTGACGGTTACGCAACGTCTGGACCAGCACGACAAGCAGATCGCTACCATCCGCGACCTGGTGAAAGAGGGCATCAAGATGGTCGTGGAGACCAGGCGCTTGGCTCTGGACACCCGCAAGGATCTACGGAAACTGGCTGCGATGCAACTATCCACGGAGGCCGCACAGAAGCGTACCGACGAGAGCTTGCGTGCTCTGATTGATAGCCTGCGCGGCGGTGGCAACGGTCACACCAAGCGGCGCGTGGACTAGATCCCAGGCGCGGCCGCTCAAGTTATCGGGCATGGTAATGTGTGGGTATGACGGTTACGGAACGACTGGACAGGCACGACAGGCAGATCGCGTCCATCCGCGAACTGGTACAGGAGGGCATGCGCCTTGTGGTGCAAAGCCGAAAAGACATCCGGTCACTGGCAGTCGCTCAGAAAAGGACCGAGGAGAACCTGCAACTGCTCATCAACACAATGCGCCGAGGTGGAAACGGACACGAGAAGAGCAAGGGCTAGGCAACTTCTACGAGTTGCCCGGTGATATTGGAACCTCCTCGCCCTAGGCCTTCGTCGCGCAGA
Organism: Candidatus Solibacter sp.; assembly: GCA_017883355.1. Classification (GTDB taxonomy): domain Bacteria; phylum Acidobacteriota; class Terriglobia; order Bryobacterales; family Bryobacteraceae; genus Solibacter. The sequence goes on along the minus strand of JADGNS010000271.1, from coordinate 263 downwards.
GTACCTGGATAGCTGCCCGGCAAAAGGCGGGCAGATCCTCGGGTTTGCGGCTGGTCACCAGATTCCGGTCCACCACCACTTCCGCGTCGATCCAATTGGCGCCGGCATTGACGACGTCGTCTTTGATGGCGAAGAAGCTGGTTGCCTTGCGGCCCTTCAGCATGCCGCCGGCGGAACACAGAACCCATGGCCCGTGGCAGATGGAGGCCACGAGTTTGCCGGCCGCATCCATGTGCTGCACGAACTGGTTGGCTTTCGGATGG
>JADGNS010000270.1 GCA_017883355.1 Candidatus Solibacter sp. | reverse complement strand
CGGGCGTACTCCACGACGGCGTCGAAGCTTTCGTCCATGATCTCCTGGAGGCGCTCGTTGACCAGTTGTTCGTTCCAGAAGAAGCCCTGGCGATCCTGCACCCATTCGAAGTAGGAGACGGTGACGCCGCCGGCGTTGGCGAGGATATCGGGGATGACGAAGACCTGTTGATCGGCGAGGATCAGGTCGGCGAGCGGGGTGGTAGGGCCGTTGGCGCCCTCGCAGAGAATCTTGCAGCGCACGCGGTGGGCGTTCTGCGAGGTGAGGACATTCTCAGTGGCGGCGGGGAGGAGGACATCGCACTCCAGGAACATGGCCTCGGTCTTATCCATATCCTCGCCGCGGGGAAAGTTCGTGACGGAACCGGTTTCCTGGCGGTGCTGCTGGAGGGCGGCGATATCGAGGCCGTTGGGGTTAAAGACCGCGCCATCATACTCCACGATGGCGATGATTTTGAAGCCGATGGCGCTCATTAGTTTGGCCGCCATGCCGCCGACATTGCCGAAACCCTGAATGACGACCTTGGTGTCCTCGGGGCGCTTGTTCATGAGCTGAAGGGCTTTGAGGATGACCATCATGCAGCCGCGTCCGGTGGCCTCGGGGCGGCCCTTGGAGCCGCCCAGCGCCATAGGTTTCCCGGTGACGATGGCGGTGACGGTGTGGCGCGCGTGCATGGAGTAGGTGTCCATGATCCAGGCCATCACCTTTTCGTTGGTATTGACGTCGGGCGCGGGGACATCGCGTTCGGGTCCGATAAAATCGATGATTTCGGCGGTGTAACGGCGGGTGATCTTCTCCAGTTCGGTGTCGGAAAGGATACGCGGATCGCAGATGACACCGCCCTTGCCGCCGCCGAAGGGAATGTTGACGACGGCGCACTTCCAGGTCATCCAGGAGGCCAGGGCGCGCACCTCGTCGAGCGTGACGTCGGGAGCGAAGCGAATGCCGCCCTTGGCGGGGCCGCGCGCGATCGAGTGCTGCACACGGTAGCCGGTGAAGACTTCGATGCGGCCATCGTCGAGTTGCACCGGGATGTGTACGGTGAGTTCCCTGGCGGAAGTGCCGAGCACCTTACGCATGCCGTCGTCGAGTTTGAGCCGGGTGGCGGCATCATCAAAGCGCGCGGCGGCGGCGAGCCATGGGTTCTTTTCGTTATGTAGGGATATGGAATCTGGCGATGTCAACGTGGCCACGATCAGCCTCCGGTTTCATTATGCCATTGAGGAAAGAAGAGTTTCTCGCAGAGGCGCCAAGATCGCAAAGAAAGACCGAGGTTTCCCAATGATTTCCGCGCTTCCCGCTATAATTTTATTTGCTACCCAAAACTGCTTTTCTATTTCCCGGCCAGGGCTCTCAAGCCGCTGGCATGGGCAAGGCGCTGGCCGATACGTATGCCGCGGCGCGGCGGGTTTTTGAGGAGGCCGACGAGGCGCTGGGCTTCGCGATTTCGCGGTTGTGCTTTGACGGTCCGGACGATCAACTCAAACTGACGGAGAATACGCAGCCGGCCCTGCTGACGGTTTCGATTGCGGCGTTCGAAGTGCTGCGCGCGGAGGGAATGACGCCGGATTACGTCGCCGGGCACAGCCTGGGCGAGTACTCGGCGCTGGTGGCCGCGGGCAGCCTGCGGTTTGCCGATGCGGTGCGCCTGGTGCGCAAGCGCGGGCAGTACATGCAGGAGGCGGTGCCGGCGGGCGTGGGCGCGATGGCGGCGATTCTCAAGCTGCCGGAGGGCAAACTCGATGGGGTGCTGGCGGAGGCGGCGCAGGGGGAAGTGGTCAGCGCGGCCAACCTGAACTCGCCGGACCAGGTGGTGATTGCGGGCCATGCGGGCGCGGTGAATCGGGCGGCGGAACTGGCCAAGGCGGCGGGTGCGCGCCGCGCGGTGCTGTTGCCGGTGAGCGCGCCCTTCCACTGCGCGTTGATGACGCCCGCGCAGGAACGCTTGCGCGCGGACCTGGATGCCACGGAGTTTCGCGACCTGGTGTGCCCGCTGGTGAACAACTGGCAGGCCCGCGAGATCCGCTCGGGCGCCGCGTCGCGCGAGGGAGTCTATCAGCAGGTGCCGAACCCGGTACGCTGGCTGGAGACCATCCGGTATCTGGCGGGGCAGGGGGTAGCGCGGTACGTGGAGGTGGGTGCGGGCGCCGTGCTTACCGGCCTGCTGCGCAACATCGATCCGGCGCTCATCGGGGTCAAGTTCGGCGAGCCCGCGGACCTGGAAAAAGTGCGTGCGGCATAGCGCGGCAGCTTGCCGAATGATGTTAATCTCACAGGGCGGATGAGCGCGGACGGCAAACTCCGGTGTCCCAGTTGCGGCGGCGCCGACGTACGGCATTCCCTGCCGCGAGGGCTGCTGGATTCGTTCATGATGGCGTTGGGCAAGGCGCCGTTCCGCTGCCGGCGATGCGAACGCCGTTTCTACCGGCATGCCGCCATTCCGTCACCGGCCGAGCCTGAGGCGCGGACAGATACGGAAGAATCGTTATAAGGGCCATCGCCCCTAGACGCGGCGGACTCCGATCTTGGCTTCGCGGAACAAGACTTCGACCATTCCGAAATGATCGTCGTAGTAATCGCTTGAGTACTGGGCCATACGTTCGGCGGAAATCACCACCTGGACGATTCCGGCCTGCACGACGGCGCGGGCGCAATCCATGCAGGGCATGATCTCCACGTAAATGGTGCAGCCTTCGGTGGCCGTGCCGGCGCGCGCGGCGTTGCAGATGGCATTGCGCTCGGCATGCTCGATCCAGAGATATTTGGTGGGGCGCACGAGCCGTTCGGGCACATCGTCGCGGATGCCGCGGGGGAAGGAGTTGTAGCCGGTGGAGCGGATTTCGTGGTTGGGGCCGACGATCACACAGCCGATTTGGGTATTCGGATCTTTGCTGCGGGCGGCGACGACTTTGCAGATATCCAGGTAATAGTGGTCCCAGGTGGGGATCTGGCGCATAACATACAGTTGCATTTCTTCGTGCTTTCAGGCAAGCTGAAAGGTTTTCCTCGTTCTGAAACTACATGCTCACACGGGTGCTGTATCACGATCACTGTTTTGACGGGGCGGCCTCGGCTGCCTACTTCAGCCGATTCATCGCGGGCGCGGTCCACCCGGATGCGGAGTTTCGCTATACGGGCATGGCCCATAAGGCGTCGCAGTTGTTCGAACCTTCGCTGTTCGACGGCGACGAAAACGCCATCGTAGACTTCAAGTACTCCAGCGATCCCAAGCTGACGTGGTGGTTCGACCATCACCAGAGCGCGTTCCTCAACGCCGCAGACCAGGAGCATTTCCGGCAGGACACGAGCGGAAGGAAGCTCTACGACCCGAGCTACAAGAGCTGCACGGCGTTCATCTGCCGGGTAGGCGCCGACCGCTTCGGCTTCCGCGCGCCGGACCTGGACGACCTGGTGCACTGGTCGTTGATCATCGACGGGGCGCAGTATCCGGACGCCAGGACGGCGGTGGAACTGGGGGCGCCGGCGATGAAGCTGACGCTGGTGATTGAAGCCGCCAAAGGCAGCGGCATCGTGCAGAAGATCATTGGCTGGATGCAGCACCGGCAATTGGCGGAGATCATCGGGGAGCCGGAGATCCAGTCGCTCTACGCCCCGCTGTACCAGCGGCACGTGGAATTGATCGATTTGATCCGGGGCCGCGCGCGGCAGGACGACGGTGTGGTGTTCTTCGACCTGACGGGCCATGACGTGGAAGGGTACAACAAGTTCATCCCGTACTATTTGTTTCCGGCATCGACCTACACGGTATCGGTGAGCCCGTCCAGTTTCCGCACGAAGATTTCCGTGGGGTCGAACCCGTGGACGCCGGTGGAGCCGAAGCACAATCTGGCATCCATCTGCGAGCGGTACGGCGGCGGGGGGCACGCGCGGGTGGGGGCGATCAGCCTGGCGCCCGGGGAACTGGACGAGGCGCGCAAGATCGCGGCGGAGATTGTGGCGGAGCTGAAGACGTAATGTGGGGCAGCCTATCCAGGCTGCGGACCCGCTTTCCAGCGGGTCCAGCCGGCTGAAAGCCGGCCGCAGGCAGGATTGCCTGCCCCACTGTATTGGCCCTCAGTAGCCCTGGTTGCGGAGGTTGTCGACGGTGAGGGGCTGTTTCAGATCGAGGCGGCGGAGGAGTTTCTCGACGTGTTTCGCGAGGATGTCGCACTCCAGATTTACGCGCGCGCCGGGGCGGTAGCCGGCTAGCGTGGTATTGCGGAAGGTGTGCGGGATGATGGTGACGCTGAGTATGCCGCTCTCGATAGATGCGACGGTGAGGCTGATGCCGTCGATGGCGATGGAGCCTTTGTATACCAGGTAGGGGTCGAGCGCGTCGGGGATGCGGATGCGCAGCCACCAGTTGTCTTCGCCGAGCGCATCCAGGGCGAGGAACTCGCCGGTGCCATCGACGTGGCCCTGCACGATGTGGCCGTTCATGCGGCCGTTCGGCGAGAGCGGGCGTTCCAGGTTGACGCGCGAGCCGGGGCGCAGATCTCCCAGGTTGCTGCGCTGGAGCGTCTCCGGGGCGAGGTCGGCGGAGAACGAATCGGGGCGCAGTTCGGCGACGGTGAGACAGACGCCGTTGACGGCGATGCTAGAGCCCACGGCGGCATCACTCAGGACGGTGGAGCAGCGGATGGAGAGACGCGATCCGGCTACGGTTACGCTGCCGAGCTCCTCAATAATTCCGGTGAACATCAAGGTATCCTTCGACGGCGAATTCGTCGGGCGGAATGGGATGGATCGTAATGTTGTGGATGCGAATGGCGTCGGAGCGGCGGCGGCGACCGATGCCGCCGGCGAGGGGGAGGGCTTCCATGCCGCCCAAAATCTTGGGGCCGTAGTAGAAGAAGATGCGATCGACCACGCCGGTTTCCAGCGCGCTCCAGTTGAGCTTGCTGCCGGCCTCGATCATGAGCGAGAGATAGCGCTGGCGGCCCAGCCAATCGACGATGCTGCGCAGGTCGGCGCGCCCGCCGGGGCCATCGAAGGCGAGCACCTGGACGCCGCGGGATTCGAGCAGCTTGCGGCGTTCCGCGGAGGCCGCGCTGGTGGTGACCACGAGGACGTCGCCAGAGGCAGAGCGCACCATTTTCGAATCCGGCGGCAGGCGGAGCAGGGAATCCATGACGATGCGCAAGAGCGGGCGGCAGCGCGGATGGCCGGTGCGGTCGCTGAGCAGGCAATCGTCGGCCAGCACGGTGCCGATGCCGGTGAGGATGGCGTCGCTATCGTGACGGATTTCCTGCACGTGGGCGCGTGCGCGCTCGCTGGTGATCCAGCCGCGATTGTCGTCGGGGGCGGAGATCTTGCCGTCCAGGGTGATGGCGGTTTTGAGGGTGACCAGGGGCCGAGAGGTGCGCATGAAGTGGAGGAAGGGCTCGTTGAGCTTTTCGGCTTCGGCGGCGAACTCGGCGGGGATCTCGATTTCGATGCCGGCCGCGCGGAGCCTGGCAAAGCCCTGTCCGGCGACCAGCGGGTTGGGGTCTGTGACGGGCGCGACGACGCGCGCCACGCCGGCCTGGATCAGGGCGTCGACGCAGGGCGGAGTGCGGCCGTGGTGGGAGCAGGGTTCCAGGTTGAGGTAGAGGGTGGCGCCGCGCGCCTTGTCGCCGGCCTGCGCGAGGGCGATGATTTCGGCGTGATGGAGCCCGGCGTAGGTGTGGAAGCCGCAGCCCACTACTTCACCGTCGCGCACCAGGATTGCTCCCACGAGCGGGTTAGGGCTGGCCAACGAGCGGCCCTTGCGCGCCAGGTCGAGCGCTTCGCGCATGTATATCGAGGTCATTTTTCAAAAAGCGATTCGATGAACTTTTCGGAGTCGAAGGGCAGCAGGTCTTCCACCTTCTCGCCGACGCCGATGTAGCGAATGGGCAGATTCAGTTCGCGGGCGATGGCGACGACGATGCCGCCTTTGGCGGTGCCATCGAGCTTGGTGAGTACGATGCCGGTGACGCCGGAGCTCTCGGTGAATTTGCGCGCCTGTTCGAGGCCGTTCTGGCCGGTAGTGGCGTCGAGCACGAGGAGCACTTCGTGGGGTGCGCCGGGGATCACCTTGCGGGCGGTGCGGCTCATCTTCTGCAACTCCAGCATGAGGTTTTCCTTGGTCTGGAGGCGGCCGGCGGTATCGACGATGACGTAATCCACCTTGCGGGCCTTGGCGGCGGAGACGGCATCGAAGAGGACGGCGCTGGGGTCGCTGCCGGCGTTTTGACGGATCACCTGGGTATCGGTGCGCTCTCCCCAGATTTCCAGTTGCTCGATGGCGGCGGCGCGGAAGGTGTCGGCGGCGCAGAGCAGGACGGAGCGCTGTTCGTGTTTGAAGCGGCTGGCCAGCTTGCCGATGGTGGTGGTCTTGCCACTGCCGTTGACGCCCACCACGAGGACGACGGCGGGGGGCTCGGCGACGCGCGCCGGGGCGCGTTCGCTGGCCTGGAGGATTTCGAGGAGGTGTTCGCGGATGAGGTTCTTCAACTCGGCGGCGTCGGCGAGTTGGTGGCGGTCGACGCGCTGGCGGATGCTTTCCAGAATTTCGCCGGTGGTGCGGACGCCGATATCGGCGGCGATGAGGGTGGACTCCAGTTCATCGAGCAGATCGGCATCGATCTCCTTCTTGCCTTGCAGGGCGTCTTCGAGGGCGGTGACCAGGCCGGCGCGCGTCTTTTGGACGCCGCTCTTGAGCTTCTCCAGAAGGCTGGGTTCCTGCTCGACACTGCCGAATAACGTTTGAATCATGGGATAGCTTCAGTTTAGC
>JADGNS010000269.1 GCA_017883355.1 Candidatus Solibacter sp. | reverse complement strand
GCGTTTCGAGGAAGTTGAGATAGACGCCCATGGCGTTTTCGCGCGGAGGTCCGGGCGGCACCAGCGTCGCCAGCATGCTGTAAGCCTGCGCCACCAGCCAGAAATGCGTGTCGACGGACGCCTCCTCTTCCTCCTTCCATCCCGCGATCAGCTTCATCGTGTCCTGGTAGCGCGTAGTCCATTCGTCCTTGGATCGCTCCTCCAGGGTCCAGAAGCGCTCGCTGTCGGGCAGTTGCCGATTGCCGTGTTGTAGCCAGCGTTCCGCCTCCAGCACGTCCTTCGACCGTTGCGATTTCCAGGGAAGCTCGCTGTTGTACGTGCCATCGTCCTTCAGGGGCTTGGCCTCGTCTTCGGAGATCGGCTTGTAGAGCAACGCGGCGGGATCCACCTTTGCGGCCAGCGTGTTGAAATTCGTCGCGGATTGCGGCAGTTTGCCTGGTGTGGCGCGGTCGCTACACCTCGGCCCGCCGAGCTGGCGTGCGATATAGGAGCGCAGTGCCGGCAGATACATGGCGACATCCGGCGCCTCCGGCAGGAACGGCCGCGGCAGACGCCGTGGCTCCAGCGTTTCCGGGAAGGCCGCCGGAACGATCGCCCATTCCGTGAGCCTGAATATCCGGTCGGAGCCGGAAACGCCGTCGAGCACCACCGCAAAACGCGCCAGCAGCGCCTTCCGTTGTTCGCCAGTCACCTTGACCGCGGAGAGCATCTGCATCACGGGCGCGACATGGGCGGGCGACTGCATGGAGGCGATCGCCGCCTCCAGAAGGTGAAGGTCGTCTTCTTTCTCGCGCTGTTTGGGCGTGAACCCGCGTTCGAAGACCTTGGCCGCAGTCTGGTAGTAGGCGGACACGTCCGGAGTGACGACATCCTGGCAGGTCACCCCCGAAACCCTGGGCGGCGCCAGTTCCTGGAACATCCCTAGCGCCTTCGGCGGGTTGAGCGCCAGCATCGCTTCGATGGCCCGGGTTTGGAGCCCCAAAGCGGTGAGCCCCCGGTCGTCGAGCCCCGTTTCCTGGCATTGGATGACATCCACCGGGCCGTGGCAGATAAAGGAGTACGGCACCTGGGCCTGAGCCCCTGCGGTGAATGCCTCCTCGATGAGCACCAGCTTCCACTCGCGCTGTGTAACCACGCGCGAACCGGCGAGGGTCAGCAGGGTGTCGGCACTGAACTCAGGCGGCAACGCGCGCGCCTGGTCGATCAGTCCCATGGTCTCGGGAGGCAACTTGGGCAAATCGGCAGCGCATGCGCAGACGCACCCCAAGATCAATCCCAGTCCGCGGGCTTTCACCAGCACCTCCTCTCGCCACCAGAATAGCGCCGTTGCACAAGGCGGAGCCTTATGCCACTTGGTTTGAACATAGGCGCTCCCGTTCGCGTATACTCCGGAAGCATGCTGGAAGTGACAGGACTGCACAAACGCTACGGCGATCTGGTGGCAGTGGAGGATGTTTCCTTCGTCGCGCGGCCGGGGGAAATGGTCGGCCTGTTGGGGCCTAACGGCGCCGGAAAAACCACCACCGTCTCCATGATCGCCGGGCTTCTGCCCCCGGACCGCGGTGAGGTGCGGATCGAGGGCGGCGTGGTGCATGGGGAAACCGATCCGGTGAAGCTTCGCCTGGGACTGGTGCCGCAGGAAGTGGCGCTCCACGACGAGCTTTCGGCGCGCGAAAACCTGGCACTGTTCGGCGCCATCTACGGGATGCGCGGCGCGGCGCTGGCAAGCGCCATGGAATCGGCGTTTGACGTGGCGGGGCTGGCCGACCGCGCCAAGGATCGCGTGAGCACCTTCAGCGGCGGCATGAAGCGCCGGCTGAACCTGGCGGCCGCGCTGCTCCATGGTCCGCGGATCCTGCTGCTCGATGAGCCTACCGTCGGGGTGGATCCGCAGAGCCGCAACCAGATCTTCTCCAGCCTGGAGGAACTCAAGCGCCAGGGGAAGACCCTCGTCTACACCACCCACTACATGGAAGAGGCGGAGCGCCTCTGCGACCGCATCATCATCATCGATCACGGCAAGGTGATGGCCAACGATACCCTGGAAGCGGTGCGGCGCCTGGTGCCAAGCGTGAATGTGCTCGAAATCGGCGTCGAGAATCCGGGGCAGGACGGCTGGCTGGACGGTTTGCGCGCGGTGGAAGGCGTGTCCGCCGCCGCCTGGGACGGCAGCACGCTGCGCGTCACGGTGCTCGATCTGCTGGCGAGTTCGCCGCCCGTGCTGGTGTGGCTCAACGAGCAGAACTACCGGTGCAGCCACCTGAGCAGCCAGCGCGCGGACCTGGAGACGGTGTTCCTGACATTGACTGGAAGGAGCGTACGCAACGCATGAGTTATACGGCATTTCAAGCGCTGGTGCGGCGCGATCTACGCTTGTTCTTTCAGGACAAGCGCGCGGTCACCATGAGCTTTGTCGCACCCATCGTGATCGCGTCGTTCTTCGGGTATATCTTCGGCGGCGTAGCCGACGACCGCCCGCCGTCGAAGATCGTGGTGGCCGTGGTCAATCAGGATAACAGTGAGGTTTCCGGCAAGGTGGTTGCGGCGCTCGCGGCGGATGCGGCGCTGGATGTGAAGAGCCGTCCTCTTGAAGAGGCGCGCGAAGCGGTGCGCGGCGGCAAGACCACGGTGGCGGCGGTGATTCCGCCGGGCTTCGCGGATCGCGCCGGAAAATCGTTCTTCCGCGGCGGCGACAAACCGGAGATTCAGTTGCTCTACGACCCCTCGCACGCCACCGAAATGCAGGTGGTGCGCGGCGTCCTGATGCAGCACGTAATGGAAATAGTCAGCCGCGATACCCTGGGCGGCCCGAGTTCACAACGCGTGCTGGACGACGCCCTCCGCGACCTGGACAAATCCCCTGACATGAAACCGGCAGACCAGGCCGCGCTGCGCCGCATGTTGCAAGGCGTGGGCGAGTGGAACCAACGGCAGCAAGCCAATCCGCAGGCGCAGGCCAACTCCGGCTTCAGCATGCCGTACACCGTAAGCCAGGAGGCGGTCACCGCCCGCAAGGGTGTGCAGTACAACAGCATGGCGCACTCCTTCGCCGGAATGTGCGTGCAGTTCATCCTCTTCATGGGGATCGATGCCGGAATGGTGGTGCTGTATCAGCGGCGCAGCGGTCTCTGGAAGCGGCTGCAAGCGGCGCCGCTCTCGCGTTACGTAATCATCGGCAGCCGCGCGGCCAGCGCGGCCATTGTCGCCATGGTCATCATGCTGACCGTGTTTGGTTTCGCGCGTGTCGTGTTCGGGGTCAGGATCGAAGGCAGTCTCGCCGGCTTCCTGGGCGTGTGCATCGCTTTCGCGATCATGACGGCGACGTTCGGCCTGCTGATCGCGGTGCTCGGCAAGACGCCGGAGGCGACGCGCGGCATCGCCATCCTGGTGACCCTCATCCTGGTCATGCTGGGCGGCAGTTGGGTGCCCGCCTTCATCTTCCCGCAGTGGCTGCAGAAAGCAAGCTTCGCGGTGCCCACCCGTTGGGCGGTGGATGGGCTGGACGCGATGGTATGGCGCGGCTCCGGCTTCGACGCCGCGCTGGGGCCGATCGGCGCACTGCTCGCCTTCGCAGTGCTATTCGGCGCCGTCGCCGTCTGGCGCTTCCGTTGGGAGTCGTAAGGCTCACGCCAACCTACCGCCCGTTGGGTTGCTCTCTCCTGGGGTCGATTTGCGCAGAGCGGACCTGGCCGTTGTCGAAGTTCACCGAGCAGGAAAATTTATAGCGTCCCTCCGACACGTCCCGGCCGCGGATTACGTCGATGGTTCCGATGACCCAGTCATTGCGGCCCGGGTTGTCGTCGATCCGCGTGTTCAGGAATTCCACCCGGCGCCCGCGGAACCGGTCGCCCGCCTGCCTGCGCACGGAATCCTGGCAGACATTGACGGCCTGCTCGGTGGTGAAGGAGCGGGACATACGGTCAGCGCCTCGTTCAGGACCACGGTCACGGTCACGGTCCTGATCGCGATTCTCCGCGTTGATAGCGCCCGCGATGGCGCCGGCAATGGCGCCGCCGACTGCGGAGTTGTTGCCGCGTTCCGGGCCGGAGTTGTTGCCGCCGCCCCACATGAGGTCGAAGGTATAGCCTTCAGAACCGCCGGCGGAATCTTCAATGTGGACCACGGCCACACCGCCGTTGCGCGGATCGCGGGCCAACTGCTGCCGGCCGCGGCCATCGACGCCGGCAAAGCGGAAGTCGGCCGGGTTGCCAGGCAGTGGAGCGCTGCACTCGAAGCGGCGCCACTCCGCCGGACGGCCCGAAATATTCCTGATAGTTCCCTGGTCGCCGCGGATTTCGATATCGGCGGCGCCGTCCACCACCACCTCGATGGTGCACTTGCCGCGATCGTTGCTGCCGCCGCCCACCATCGTGGCGCGGCGTTGGTACTGTTGCGCACCTGCCTGCGAGGCCACCACGGTGACGGCGGCCAACACAGTAAGTAATCGATACATAGATATTGCTCCCTGGAAAACAGAGGAGCATTTAACGGGCCACCGTGGGCATCTTCACCCACCCGAATCGCCTCACATCCTTCTGGGGTCGATCTCCGCCGAGCGGACCTGGCCGTTGTCGAAATTCACCGAGCACGAGAACCGATAGCGGCCTTCCGAGAAGTCGCGGCCGCGGAAAACGTCGATGGTGCCGACGACCCAGTCATTGCGGCCCGGATTGTCGTCGATCCGCGTGTTCAGGAATTCCACCCGGCGCCCGCGGAAGCGGTCTTCCGCCCGCCTGCGGATCGAATCCTGGCAGACGCCCACGGCCTGCTCCACGGTGAAGCGGCGCGACGGACGGTCGGGACCGCGCCGGTCTTCCATGGGGTCGATCTGCACGCTCCGGACCTGGCCGTTGTCAAAATTCACCGAGCAGGAGAAACGGAAGCGTTCCTCGGCAACCGGGCCACGGAAGACATCGATCATGCCGATGACCCAGTCATTGCGGCCGGGGTTATCGTCGATGCGCGTGTTCAGGAACTCCACCCGGCGCCCGCGGAACCGGTCCCCCGCCTGGGCGCGCACCGAATCCTGGCAGACGCTTACGGCCTGCTCGACGGTATAGCGGCGCGGCGCACGCTCGGGAACGCGGTCCGGCATGCGGTCCGGCATGCGGTCCGGCATGCGATTGCCCCCACCCCAAATCAGGTCGAAGGTATAGCCTTCGGATCCGCCCTTGGAATCTTCAATGCGAACGACGGCGGCCCCGCCGTTGCGCGGATCGCGGACCAGATCCTGCCGGCCGCGGCCATCGATGCCTTGAAAGCGGAATTCGCCCGGATTGCGGGGCAGGGGAGCGCTGCATTCGAAGCGGCGCCATTGCGCGGGTTGGCCCGCGAGATTCCTGATGCTTCCCTGATCGCCTCGAATTTCGATTTCGGCGACTCCGTCAACCACCACTTCGATGGTGCACTTTCCCCGGTCGCCGCCGCCACCACCGACCATGGTGGCCCGGCGCTGCATCTGCTGCGCGCCAGATGGCAACGCCACTACGAAGACTGCCGCGAAAACTGTGAATAAACGGTGCATGAATTCACCCCCAGCAGTACTAATAGCAATTGGTGAGGCGCTACACAAGCCCGGCCCGGCAGACGCCGCGAAGAGTCTCCAGTACTCCCTCCGCCGTCGTGCGCCAGGAAAACTCCGCCGCGCGCACCGGTCCGGCGGCGGCGAGCCTTTCGCGAAGTTCGCCATCCGTCACCAGGCGATGCATCGCTTCGGCGATGGCCGAGGGATCGCGTGGATTGAATTTCAACGCGGCGTCGCCGGCGATGCTGTTCATCGGCTCGATCCCGGAGCAACCGGTGGGCACCCCGGCGGCCAGCGCTTCCAATACCGGCAACCCGAAGCCCTCGAACAGGCTCGGATACAGAAACGCCGAGGCGCGCGCGTACAGATCGTACAACTGCTCCCTCGGAATCCACCCCGGGAATTCCACCCGATCCGCCAACTGCAGCCGCTCGCGCAGCGCGTGCAGTTCCGCCGAGAAGAACCCATGCATGCCGCTCACCACGAGGCGGTACTCCGGATGCCGTTCGCCGAAACTGGCGAAGGCGCGCAGCAGGCCATCCAGATTCTTATGTGGGTGCAGGGTGGAGACCGCCAGTAAGAACGGCTCGGGGCGGCGGCGGGCGGCGAGATCGAAGAAGCGTGGATCCACGCCCGAAAGCACGGTCCGGATTTTGCCCGGCGGCACGCGGTACCAGCGGCGCACGTCGTCCGCCGTGGCGCCAGAGACGGCGACCACGCGGCTCGACACCGTGATGCTCCAGAACAGAAAGAAATTCCAGAACGGCAGATCGAACCAGCGGAAATATTCGGGGTGGCGCTTGTGCTGCAAATCGTGAAACACCGTGACCTGCGGGCAGCCGCAAAGAATGGGCGCGGTGAAGCCGGGGTTGAACAGCACGTCGAGCCTGCGCCGGGCCGCCGCCAGCGGCAGCACCGTTTGCTCCCACAGCAGGCGCGCCGGACGGTTCACGGCACGCACAGCTTGCGGCACCTGCGTGAAGTTGGCCTGCGCGGGGACCAGATCCGGACCGGTTTCGCGATTGGTGAACACGAAGTAATGGTTGTGGTGGTCGATTTCAGCCAGTGCCGTCAACAGCGACCGCAGGTAGATTTCGGTGCCGCCGACGCCGCCCGGAATCAGGTAGAGCGCGTTCACCCCAATGCGCATGCTAGCCGCCCGTCTCCCGCAAGAATCGACAACCATTGTGGGGCAGGCAATCTTGCCTGCGGCCGGCTTTCAGCCGGCTGGACCC
>JADGNS010000268.1 GCA_017883355.1 Candidatus Solibacter sp. | reverse complement strand
ACGCCTGCCCCACCTTCGCTGGCACATGACTGGCGTTTTGGTGGGGCAGGCGCTTTCGCCTGCCAACCGATATCTAACTTCACGGCGCTGCCTCCTCGCTGGCGCCCGTGATGTGCGCTCTGTAATCCGCCAGGCGGCGATCGAATTCGCCCAGCCATTGGGCATCCACAAACGACTTCAGGATGCGGCGCACTTCGAAGCGGTCTTCACTGCCGCGCAGTTTGCGCAGGAAGCCCAGTTCCACAATTTTCCTGATATCGCTATCCACCCGGTCCATCAGCTTGGCTTCGTTGGCGGTGTCGGCCAGGAACAGGCGCACCAGGTCGGCGATCTGTTCCGCGCTGAGAATCAGACGCGATTCGCCGCTGCCCGCGTCGAACTCGGCCAGCTTCTTGCGGAGCAGGGCCAGCATGAGGCTTACCGGATATCCGAGTTGGCGGCGTGCCACCAGGCGCGCCAGTTCGGGCTCGCCTTCGGCCGCGGCGCGCTGCCGCAAGTAGGCGTAGCCTTCCGCCTCGTCGAAGATCAGCTCCAGGCCGAGCACGGCGACGTATTCGCGCACGCGCGCCTGCAACTCCAGGAGCGCCTGCCAGACGGCCGCGTCGTCGTCGCGGCTGGTGATCCCCTTCATCAGCGCGATCAGCACTGGAGAAAGGCTGGCGGTGGTGGGCTGTGGGGTCATGCCGCGTGCCCGCTGAAGATCACCAGGGGAAGGGTCGCGACGCGACGCGCGCCCTGGGAATCCACCCACGAGAGCTCCTGCTTCTGCCGGTCGTCGATCACCGCCGCGTCGTCCTCCGTAGCCAGGCTCAGGTAGGCCACCAGTTCCGCCAGCCCTTGTTCGAGGGGGAAGCTCTTCACCAGGTCGGCCAGCGAGATCTGATGGCGCGTCTGCAAGGCGCGCCGGATTTGGGCCATCAGGCGCGTCTTATCCACGTAGATCTGGTCGAACAGTGCGTCGGCCGCCAGGCCTTGATCGCCCTCCACCACGGGGGCCGCCGCGAACTTCGCTTTGAACGGCGGACTGTATAAGGGACGCTCCATCGCCAGATCGATGGTGGGCGCGGGTTCTTCCAGCTCCATGAAATAGTCCGAGGGGGCGTGATCCCGCACGGCGAGCGCGCTCTGCTCCACGTGGCGGATGAGCTGCATGATGCGGCGATTCTCCAACCAGGCCTGATCGTCCAGGTAGCGGCGCAACTGCTCGGAGAGGCGCGCCACGGTGCGCTGCGCCACTTCGCCGGCCTCCAGCCAATCGTAGTGAATGCGCATCAGGCGGCGGTCCGGGGCGAGCGCGTCCACTTCCTTCAGGGCGAAGACCACCTGGAGCAGTTCGGAGAACTCCTCCTGGCGCGCGGGCGACATCAGGAAATCCCAGAACGCGCGGAAGCTCTTGCCCTGGTCGCTGCCCGCGATGGCGTCGCGCTGCGCGAAGATTTCCTCCAGCAGCGTGCCTTTGGCGCCTTCAAAGGTGGCGATGCGCTCGCGCACCGCGCGGTCCAGCGTGCGGAAATTCTGCTCCACTTCGCGGAAGTCGCTGAGCAGGCTGCGCGCCGTGAACGCCATCTGCTGAAAGCGGTCCTTCACCTGAGTGGGGTCGAGCATGGGAACATGGCCGTCGCGGATGCTTTGGATTTCCGCCTCGATCGCTTTCCTGCGTTTTTCCAGGTCGGCGATGCGCGACGCCGGATCTTCCTCGGTTCCCTGGGCGATCTCACGGAGCAGCGCGAACACCGTCATCAGGCGCGATTCGGCGCCCACGAATTGCCGCTGGTTGAAGCCCGCCAGCCAATCGATGGCGCGTTCCGTGGGCGGAGTGAGATCGTAGTGCGCCTCATCGTTGCCGGGCGGATAGTATTTGCGCAGCCACCCCCGGCTGTCGGCGGCCCAATCGTCCAGGTATTGCTCGGCCCGCCTGGGAAACGCTTCCTCGCCCAGCTTCTCGCGCAATCCGTAGAGGTAGTCGGCCAGGCGCGACGCCAACTCGGGCTGGGCCATGGTGCGCACGTTGGGCTGGATGAACGTCTTATGAAGGAAGCTCGCGATCATGGGCGCATTGTCGGCAACCAACAAGCGCCACGCGGGATTGGTTTTTCGAAGCTGTTCGAGGGTGCGATAGTCCACGGCTGGTGGTTTTCATTGTAACGTGGGGAGAGCCGGTGGGACAGACCATCGCCTTGCGTGGTCTGTCATGCTCCGCTGAAGCCCGCAAGGTTGACAGACGACAAAAGGCGATCGTCTGTCCCACCACCGAGTCGCGCGGCTGGGGAACATTTTCGAACCTCATCGGCCATCCGTTCGTATAGCTCTCCAGGGCACTGGATTTTATGAATCTGTGGCAGGACATCCGTTACGGCGAGCGCATGCTGCGCAAATCGCCGGGATTCGCCATCACCGCGGTGCTGACGCTCGGGCTCGGCATCGGCGCCACTACCGCCGTTTTCAGCGTGTGCGATGCCCTGCTCTGGAAGCCGATCGCCCTGCCGCACCTGGAAAGCCTGGTGATGGTGCTACAGCGGGATCCGAGCGACTCGAACGACTGGGACAGCGACTCTGCACCCGATCTGGAGGATATCCGCCGGGAGAGCGCGGCGCTGGAAAGCCTCGCCACCTGGCAGGGTGGCCTGGCCAATATCGTGGGTACCGGCGGCGAACCGGAGCGCGCCATGCAGGCGCTGGTGAGCGCCAACTTTTTCACCACGCTCGGCGTCCAGCCGGTGCTGGGCCGCGGGTTCCAGGAGGGCGAAGACCAACCCGGGCGGGAGCGCGAAGTGGTGCTGAGCGACCGGCTGTGGCGCCGCCGGTTTGCCGCCGACCCCACCATCGTCGGCCAGAACATCCGGCTGGACGACCAGAACTTCCTGGTCACCGGCGTGATGGCGGCCAGCTTCGATTTTCCGATGGCCACCGAGTTGTGGACGCCGCAAGCCTTTACGGCCGCGGAACGCGCCAACCGGCGCAACAACCAATTGGTGGCGGCCGCCCGGCTGCGGCCGGGGCGCACGCTGGAGCAGGCCGGCGCCGAACTGGCTCGGGTGAGCGCGCGCCTGGAAAAATCCTATCCGGATACCAACAAGGGGCGCCGCTACATGGCTTGGCCGGCGCGCCGGTTTATGGTGGACGCCTATACCCATCAATACGTCATCATGCTGCTGGGCTCGGTGATCTTCGTGCTGCTCATCGCCTGCGCGAATGTGGCCAACCTGCAGTTCGCCCGCGCCACCGGCCGCTTGCGCGAAGTGGCCGTGCGCACGGCCCTGGGGGCATCGCGCGGACGGGTGATCGCCCAACTGGTTACCGAAAGCGTGCTGCTATCGATGGCCGGCGCGGTCTTCGGCCTGGTGGTTGGATGGTGGGGAATGGGCATGATCAAGGGCGGCATGCCGCCAGAGATCGAACGCTTCATTCTCGGCTGGAAGGACATCCAGTTGGATGCGCGCACCCTGCTCTTCACGCTGGCGGCCGCGGTAATGAGCGGCATCCTGGCGGGACTGGCGCCGGCGTGGCAGTGCTCCCGGCCCAATCTGACCGACGCGCTCAAGGAAGGCGGGCGCGGCGGCTCCACCGGCGGCGCGCGGCATCGCTTGCGCAACATCCTGGTGGCGAGCGAGGTAGCGCTCGCCGTGGTGCTGCTGGTGGGCGCGGGCCTGATGGTTCGCGGATTTCGCACGCTGGTGGCGAACGGCGAACGCCTGGAGCCGGCCACTTTGCTGACGATGCGGCTGGTGATCACGGATAACAAATACCATGAGCCGCACCAGCGCATTGCCTTCTACCGCGACGTCCTGGAGCGCATCCGGGCGCTGCCCGGCGTTCGCAGCGCGGTGGCGGTTTCCGCGCTGCCTTACGCCGGCCATTCTAACGGACGTGCCTTCACGATCGAAGGCCGGCCGGCGGAACCGGACCAGCTTCC
Organism: Candidatus Solibacter sp.; assembly: GCA_017883355.1. Taxonomy (GTDB): domain Bacteria; phylum Acidobacteriota; class Terriglobia; order Bryobacterales; family Bryobacteraceae; genus Solibacter. Next base: position 2,853 of record JADGNS010000268.1, on the reverse strand, counting down.
CAACGGGATGTACCAGGCGACCACGCCGGCCTACTTCGATATCGCGCACGTCCCGCTGGTGGACGGACGGGTTTTGAAGGACACCGACGGGGCGGATGCGCCGAAAGTGGCGGCGATCAGCCAGCGCATGGCGGAACGCTGGTGGAAGAAGGAATCACCCCTCGGCAAGCACATCCGGTTGGGCGGCCTGGATTCCAAAAGCCCGTGGCTGACCATCGTGGGGGTGGTGGGCGACGTCGCGCACAACCCGTACGACCGCGAGCCGCGGAGCGTGATTTATGTTCCATTCGCGCAGGCGCCGCAATTATCGATGGACATCGGGGTGAGGACGGCGGGCGACCCGTTGGCGCTGGCTCCCGCCATTCGTGCGGCCATCCGCGCGGTGGACCGCGAGCAGCCGATCACGGACTTACAGACCATGGCGCGGGCGATTCACAATCGGGCGATCGGGCTGAACTACATGGCGGTCCTGATGGGTGTTTTCGGACTGCTGGCCCTTGGTCTCTCCGCCATCGGCGTGTACGGCGTGATGGCGTACATGGTTTCCGAGCAGACCCACGAAATCGGCATCCGCATGGCGCTGGGCGCGGAACGGGGGAACGTGCTCGCCATGATCTTCCGGCGCGGCATGCTGACGATCGGCGCCGGATTGGTGGTGGGACTCCCCATCGCCTGGTTTTTCGCGCGCCTGATGGCGTCGCTGGTTTTTGGCGTCAGCGCGAACGATGCCGCGACGTTCGTCTCGATCCCGTTGGCGCTGATCGCGGCGGCGACGCTGGCGATCTATATCCCGGCGAGGCGAGCCACCAAAATCGACCCCATCGTGGCGCTGCGGTACGAGTAGTCGAGTCACTCACTCCGCAGCCCCGGACTCCCGCAGACCGGAAAAGCCGCCTGAAGAGCGGCTTGCAGGCAGGATTGCCTGCCCCACATTACTGAACTACGATGTTGACCGGGGGACTGGCGGACTTGCCCACGGTCACGACCCCCGGTTGCGGTCCGGGCGCGGTATCCGGCGGCACGATGAAGCTGACCTGCAAGGTCCCGATCTGATTGGTGGCTATCGCGGCCAACTGAACGAAGGCCGGAACGCCGCCCACGGTGACGGCGACCGGCAGAACCGGTTTGACCTGGTTGATGACGGTGGTGGAATAGCCTGTCTTGAGGGCCGGGGCGACTTCGCCGGCGCCGGTGAGGTAGACCGTGGCGACCGCTCCGGCTTTCACCGCGGCCTGCGGGATGGCATTGCCCGCGGCATCGGCGAAGATGCCGGGTGCGGACGGGGCCAAGGGGAACAGGACTCCGGCGACCTGCCCGTCGTTGTTGATGCTGAGGACGGCGGGGCCGGCGCCGACGGCATAGGGGACCTGCACGTTTAACTGCGTGGGCGAGGCGTACACTACCGGCGCCGGCACGCCGTTGACGCTGGCGGTGACTGCGGAGTTGATGAAATCGATGGGGCTTCCGGTGGCTAGTTTAGTGGCATTGGCCAGTTGCGAGCCGAACACGCTGACCACGCTGCCGGGCGCGGCGGTTGCCTTGAACGTGGCCGCATTGCCGACCGCGCTGATGGCGATGCCGGAAGAGTTCGGCCCCAGGACCAGCATCACCGGCACGGTGAGGGTCTGCGGCATGGCGCTAGAGGACTGAATCACGAGGAGTGCGCGGTAGGCTCCGAGGGCGAAGCCCGCCGCGTTCACGGTGAGGGTAAGCTGGGCGGGTCCCTTACCGGTCAGCGGCGACACGGTCAGCCACCCGCTGGTGCGGTTTCCGGGGAGCACGGTCACGCTCCACTCCGCGTCCTTGTTGGTCACGCCGAGAGCGAACGTGGTCTGCGCGAAGCGCCCGGCGTCGCGGATTTCGAGCGTGACCGCTTGTGGAGTGGCGGAAAGGGTCACGGGATTGGCGGGAGGAGGGGCGAAGGAGACCAGAACCTGGGCGAGCTGGCCGGTGGAAAGATCCACCTCCACGGGTTCGGAGGCGGGCGGCTTCACGCCGGAGACGCAGATGGTGCCCTGTAGCGAACTCCACGCCTCCAGCCGCTCCGTGCCGAAGGTGGGGACGATCTGGCTGGCGTAGCTCACGTCGCCCACATAGAGCCCGGTTATCAGGCCGAGGCTGCCGCCCCAATCCTCCACGTTGACCTGTACGGGCCACGGGCAGGCGGGGTCGGCTGTATTCTGGGTGACCACTAGCGGCGTGGCGGTCTCCACGAAGTACGTCGTGGTAGGGAGCGGCATGTAGGTGACGGTGGCATTGCGCGACCAGGTGTTGCCAAGGGCGTCGATACCGGTGAAGCCGAAGGTTCGGGTGGTGGGTCCGTTGATGGCGCGGAACAGGACATTGCCGGCGAGGGAGCCGCCCGCCGGGATGGTGGTGGAAGCGAAGTACGGAGCGAGCGGCTGGTCCTGTCCATCGATGCTGAAGCCGGTGAGGCGGCACGGCACACCGGCGATTTCGCGCACCGTCAGGGAGGTTTGCCAGGACAAGCCGATGGCGTCGGGAGCGGGAATGGGCCACACCGCGGAGGGCGCGGTGATCAGGATGGCGGCGGCGTTGGTGGGTATGGTCACCTGGACCGATTTCACGGCGCCTCCGCCGCTGAATTCGGCGTCGCCCGAGTAATTGGCGACGATGGAGGAAGTGCCCGAACCCAGCAGGTAGGCGGGGATGGTGAGATCGGCGGCCTGCGCCGGGTCGCGCGCGATCAGGGCCACGCTGCCGAGCGGAGAGTTGTTGGCGCTAAACTCCACGGTTCCGGACGGGATGCCTCCGATGGCCGCGGTCACGAGCGCAGTCACGTTGAGGGAGTCGTTGACGGTGAGGCGCGTGGTGCTGAGCACGAGGTTCACG
>JADGNS010000267.1 GCA_017883355.1 Candidatus Solibacter sp. | reverse complement strand
GGCGTGTCGCTGCTCACCTCTCTCGCCCTGGCGCTGACCTGGACTCCGACGCTCAGCCACTACTTCATCCGCAAACAGAAACACCACGCCTCCGTCAGCGGATCCGGCCGGCTGATGCGCGTCTACGAGCGCACCCTGCGCACCACGCTGGAACACCCGCTGATTCTTGCCGTTTTCTCCCTCGCGCTTATCGGCGGCAGTTATCTTTGCTATACCCACACGGGCAGCGATCTGTTGCCCGCGATGGACGAAGGCGGCTTTATCCTCGACTACATCATGCCCGCCGGCTCCTCGCTGGAAGAGACCAATCGCGTGATCACCCACGTGGAAGAAATTCTGCGCAAGACGGCCGAGGTCGAGAGCACCTCGCGCCGCACCGGCATGCAATTGGGGCTCGCCCAGGTGACCGAGGCGAATACGGGCGATATCGCGGTCAAGCTGAAGCGCAACCGCAAACTCAGCGGCGAGGAAGTGATCGCCAAAGTACGCGCCAAGATCAAGAAGGCGGAACCGGTGCTCGACGTGGAATTCCCGCAACTCTTGCAGGACATGATCGGCGATCTTACCAGCGCGCCCGAACCCGTGGTCATCAAGCTATTCGCCCAGGATCCCGAATTGCTCCACGCCTGGGCTCCGCAAATCGCCGGCGCCATCAAGAAGATCCCCGGCGTAGTCGATGTGCTGGATGGAATCGAGAACACCATCAGCGGTCCGGCCACGGTTTTCAGTGTGGACCCAGCGGCCGCCGCGCGCGCCGGCTTTACCGCGCAGGAAGTGGAACTGGATGCCAGCGCCATGCTGCAAGGCGAACCCGCCCCGCCGCCCGTGGTGGTGAACGACCGCTCCTACGGCATCCGCGTGCGCTTTCCGCAAAGCACACGCGCCTCGCTCGAAGCCATCCAAAATACGCTGCTGATCAGTGGCACCGGCAAGACCGGCACGATCGGCACGCTGGCCGGCATGCGCGAGATCCCGGGGCAGACCGAAATCCGGCGCGAGAACCTGCAGCGCGACGTGCAGGTCACCGCCCGCTTCGAAGACCTGAACCTGGGCGACGGCATGGCCAAAGTGCAGCAGACCATCGACGAATTGAAGCTGCCGCCCAGCATCCATGTGCAGTATGGCGGCCAGTTTGAAGAGCAGCAGAAATCGTTCAAGGATCTGGTGTTCGTGCTGATCCTGGCGATTGTCCTGGTGTTCGTCGTGCTGCTGTTCGAGTTCGGCAACTTCGCCGCGCCGCTGGCCGTGATCGCGTCCGCGCTGCTCTCCACCTGCGGCGTGTTCCTGGCGCTGTTGGTCACCGGCACTACGTTTAACATTTCGTCATTCATGGGCCTGATCATGGTGATCGGCATCGTGGCCAAGAACGGCATTCTGCTGCTCGATGCCGACCAGAAGTTCAGGGCCGAAGGCATCGGCGCGGAAGATGCCATGATCCGCGCCGGCGAACGCCGGCTGCGGCCGATCATGATGACGGCGCTGGCCACGGTGGCCGGCATGATTCCGCTGGCGCTGGCCCTGGGCGCCGGCTCGCAAATGCTGCAACCCCTGGCCATCGCGGTGATCGGCGGCATCCTCGCCTCGATGGTTCTGTCACTGGTGGTGACCCCGGCCGTTCACTACTATATTGGAGGCCGGCATGAGTAGAGAGAGTGATTTCAACGCAGAGACGCAGAGAACGCAGAGGAAAGCGCAGAGAAGACTTACTTTGAGTAGTAAGAGAATAACGGTTGGTAAGGAGTAACTACGATGAAGAAGGTTTTAGTAACACTCGCTCTGGTGGCCGCGGTCGCGTTCAGCGCCGAAGGCTACAAAGTCCTCAACAAGATTAAGGTTGGCGGCACTGGCGGTTGGGATTACCTCTCGGTGGACCCGGTCACGCAGCGCATCTTCGCTTCGCACGGGGGCATCGTGGAAGTGGTGGATATCAAGGCCGGCAAGGTGGTGGGACAGATCACGCAGTTGCACGGCGTGCACGGCATCGCGGTGGCGAGCGACGTGGGGAAGGGTTTCATCTCCAACGGGCAATCCAACTCGGTGACCATCTTCGATCTGAAGACGCTGGAAAAGACCGGCGAGCCCGCGGTCGGCGGACAGAACCCCGATGCGATCTGCTACGAACCCAAGACGCAGCGCATCTTCACCATGAATGGCCGGAGCAACGACTCCACGGCGATCAACGCCAAGAACAACGAGATCATCGCCACGTTCCCCATCGGCGAGAAGCCGGAAAACTGCGCCATGGATGGCGCCGGCAAGCTCTACGTCAACATCGAAAACTCCAGCGAGGTCGTCGAGATCGACGCCGCCAAGCCTGGCGTGACGCGCCGCACGTCGCTTGCCCCGTGCGAGGGCCCGTCCGGCATGGCGATCGACGTCAAAAACAAGAAGCTGTTCAGCGTGTGCAGCAACAAGATGATGGCCGTCACCGATATCGCCACCATGAAAGTGATCGCGACACCGGCGATTGGCTCCGGCACCGACGGGGCGGGCTTCGATTCCGGCCTGGCGTTCAGCTCCAACGGCGACGGCACGATGACCATCGTCAAAGCGGTCAACGGCAAGTATGAAGCCGTGGACACGGTGACGACCGAGCGCGGCGCGCGGACCATGACGGTGGACCCCACCACGCATCGCATCTACATGCTGGCCGCCGAATACGGCCCCGCGCCGGCAGCCAAGGAAGGCCAAAAGGCGCCCCGCCCGCAGCCTCTCCCCGACAGCTTTCACGTGATCGTAATCGGGAAGTAGATTCGATCGCCGATGGGGGGGCAATCTGGCGCAGGATCGCCGCCCCGCAGCTTAAGAACGGACAGGGTTGTCCGGCGCGCCGGGCTCAGTTTTGTGTAGAGTCAATAGGTTAGCGCCTGTAAGCGCATGACAAACCGGCCAGCCATGTCCGGTCTGCCCTCCGATTCCCGAACGAGGGGCGGCGCGAGACTGCCCCCTTGATTCCATGTTACGCCACAGGTGTGCGAGTTCCGGGGTCCGGAGGGCCAGGAACTATTTAATGTTGGCGTCACTGTCGAGAGATAGGGGCCGCGCGCTAGCTTTTCGCAACCTTTCGCCGGGGGGCGCGATTCCTCCAACATGGAAGGAGGCAAACGCCATGAACTGTCCGAATTGCGGCGCCCCGATGTGCTTCCACGACGGCCGGGAGTGCATGACCTGCGACTACTGCCAGAGCGTCTATTTTCCGGAAAAGAATGAGGACGGCGTGCGCGTTCTCGGCGAACGGTCGGAACTTTCCTGCCCGGTTTGTGCCATTCCGCTGGCGCGCGCCATACTCGCGTCGCACCAGATTCTCTATTGCACGCGCTGCCGGGGCAGCCTGGTCCCCGCGCCGGTCTTCGTTCTGGCGATGCAGGACCTACGGGCGCAGCGAACGGATTTTTCGGCGGCCGCGCATCGGCCCGACGCCAAGGAACTCGACCGGCACTTGGAGTGCCCCCAGTGCCACCGCGCCATGGACACGCACTATTACGGCGGCCCGGGAAACATCGTGATCGACGATTGTGCGCGGTGTGAACTGAACTGGCTGGATGCGGGCGAACTGATGGCGATCGTGCGCGCGCCGGACCATCCCTATGAACTCGCGAGCGGCTCCATCTGGGAGTGCGTCGAGGACTTCAAGCTTCGGGAGTAGTATTCTCCGAGCTGCCCCGCGGATGCACAAGGCGGAGCCTTCCTCGAAAATACGTGCTTGCCCGGCAATCGCTCCCTGACGGTCGCGGCTCTGATTGGCGGCGCGCACTTCGTAACCGAGCCGCGACCGTGAGGGAGCGCTTACCCGACGGGCAGCGTCATGAGCAACTTATGCCACTTCATCCTATTCTGCGCTAAAGTAAACGGTGACCGAGGTTGCCATGTCGATAACCAGACGCTCCGTATTAGGGCTCGCCGTCGGCGCGCCCGCTCTCCTCCTGCCGCGCCGTTCACAGGCCCAGGACACCATCCCAGAAATCGCCAAAGGCCCCTTCAACGGTGCCGAATCGCTCAAGCAGTACCGCATCCCCGAGTGGTTCCGCGACTACAAATTCGGCATGTGGGCCCACTGGGGACCGCAGTCCGCCGCCGAATTCGGCGATTGGTACGCCCGCAACATGTACATGCAGGACAGCCCGCAGAACAAATATCACGTCGAAACCTACGGCCACCCCTCCAAGTTCGGCTTCAAGGACGTCGCCCTCACCTGGCACGGGCGCGACTTCGACGCCGATCACCTGATCCAGCTCTATAAAAAGGCCGGCGCCAAATACTTCATGTCCATGGGCGTGCACCACGATAACTTCGACCTGTGGAACTCCACGCACCAACCGCGCTGGAACTCCGTGGCCACCGGCCCAAAGAAGGACATCGTCGGGCTGTTTGAGGTGGCTTCACGGAAGCACGGGCTGAAGTTCGCCGTCAGCGAGCATCTCTCCAACAGCTACAACTGGCTCGCCGTCAGTCACGGCGCCGATAAGACCGGCCCGCTCTCTGGCGTCCCCTACGATGGCACCGATCCGGCCTACGCCGATCTCTACCATCCGTTCCCCAAGGACAAGCCCATCCCCACACAGGCGATGAGCCGCGAAGCCCCCGATTCCTGGAAGCGGCTGTACTTCCTGCGCATACAGGACCTGATCGACAACTACAAGCCCGACCTGCTCTACACCGATGGCGGCATTCCGTTCGGCGAGTGGGGCTACAAGCTCGTCTCCCACTACTACAACCGCGTGCCCACCGGCCTCTACACCAGCAAGACCAAGAAGGATTGCGAGCAGGGCACCTGCGCGCTCGATATCGAGCGCGGCGTGGCCGGCGACATACAGCCCGACGCGTGGCAGACCGACACCTGCATCGGCGGCTGGCACTACAAGAAGGGCCAGAAGTACAAGACCGGCAAGAACGTCGTGGACCTGATGTGCGACATCGTCAGCCGCAACGGCAACCTGATGCTCAACGTTCCGCTGCCCAACAGCGGCAAGCCGGACGACGAGGAGCTGAAGACCGTGGAAGAGATCACCAAGTGGATGGCGGTGAACAGCGAAGGCATCTACGGCACGCGTCCCTGGAAGATCGCCGGCAGCGCAGCCCCGCCGGTGGCCGGGAACAACGCCTTCAATGAACGCAACCGCAAAGACCTCACCGCCAGCGACGTCCGCTACACTACCAAGGGTGGCACGCTGTACGCCTTCGTCATGGGCTGGCCGGAGCGCGAAGCGGTGATTCCGACGCTGGCTCTGGGCGGCAAGCTCCCGGTGGGAAAGATCCGCAGCCTGGAAATGCTGGGCCACCGCGGCAAACTCAAATTCACCCAGGACGAGCAGTCGCTACGCGTGACGCTCCCGCCCGAGAAGCCGAGCGACCACGCCATCTGTTTCAAGATCGCGATTTAAGTGGCATGGGTGGGACAGACCATCGCCTTTTGTGGTCTGTCAACCCTCGCTAAAGCACCCTCGCTAAAGCACGGAGCTTGACAGACGACGAAACCCGATCGTCTGTCCTACCTGTGCACTGCGCTACCCTGAAATCCAGTGCGCCCCGCCCTCATCATCCTCAGCGCCGTGCTGGTTTCGTGTGGCACCGCGCCGCCCACCGCCCCGCATCCGCTGGCGCCGCTGAGCGCCGCCGAAATCCGCGACGCGGCGCAACTCATTCGCGCGCGCGTCCCCGAGACCGCGCGCTTCAACATCGTCGCTCTCGACGAGCCCCCCAAGGAGATCGTCCTCCGCCAGATCCCCACGCCGCGCCGCGCCTTCGCCATCCTCTACGACCCGGAGTCCGACCGCACCATCGAAGCCGTCGCCAATCTCGCCACGCGGCACATCGATCGCTTGCAGGCGATCCCCAACGCCCAGCCCATGCTCACCAGCGAAGATTCGGCGCGCGCCGACCAGATCGTGCGCGCCGACGCCCGCTGGCAGCTCGCCATGGAAGCGCGCGGCATCCGCGACCCGAACAATGTCGTCATCGTGGCCTGGACGGCGGGCTACTTCGACATCCCAGGCACCCAACAGGGAAGGGTGGTTCGCGCCATCCCCTACTATTCCGCCGGCAATACGCAGAACTACTACGCGCACCCCATCGAAGGCGTGGTCGCGCACGTCAATCTCACCACCGGCAGCGTGCTCGAATTCCTGGATACCGATCGCGGCGTTCCCGTGCCGCGCGAACCCGCCGAACTCGCGCCGCTCTTCAACGCGCCGCTGCGGCTCTCCCCCGCGCCGCTCGCCATCACGCAGATCGCCGGCCCCGGATTCCGCATCGAGAACGGCGAGGTCCGCTGGCAGAAGTGGCGCTTCCGATATGCGCTGCACCCACGCGAGGGCCTCGTCCTCTACACCGTGGGCTATGAGGACTCCGGCCGCGTCCGCCCGGTGCTCTATCGCGGATCGCTCTCCGAAATGGTGGTTCCCTACGGCGATCCTTCGGGCGGCTGGTTCTTCCGCAACAGCTTCGATGCCGGCGAACTCGGCCTGGGCCTCAACGCCGCCCCATTGAAACCCGGCGTGGATTGCCCCCAGAATTGCGCGGTATTCGACGCCGTGATGTCCGACCCGGAAGGCCGCCCCGTGCCCGTTCCCCGCGCCATCGCGCTTACGAGCGCGATGGTGGCATCGCCTGGAAGCATGACTACCAGGCCCGGCGCGCGCGCGACCTGGTGCTCGGTTTCGTCTCCACCGTTGGCAACTACGATTACGGCTTCGACTGGATCTTCCACCAGAATGGCAGCCTCGAAATGCGCGTCTCGCTCACCGGAGTAATGGCGGCCAAAGCGGTCGCC
>JADGNS010000266.1 GCA_017883355.1 Candidatus Solibacter sp. | reverse complement strand
GAGCGCGCCGACGTAAGCAGCCGCCAGTACCGACCAGAAAAACGCCAGAATCGCAGCCCTGTTGTTAATCGACATTCTCACCCTTGAACTCAGTAGTGTAGCGTTCTGGAGTGTCCTGGAGTTGGAGTCACACGGTTACCCTACACTCCGCCGGCGATGCTAAATTCGGAGGAGTACGCGCGTTGTTGCAGGCTTCCTATGTGCGGTATTGCCGGTTTTGTGCGTCTCGATCAACCCGCCCAGCGTTCGGCCGTCCAGGCCATGTGCGACGAGATCCGCCATCGTGGTCCGGATGACGAAGGCGCATACGTCGATCGCGGGTGCGCTCTCGGCATGCGCCGCCTCAGCATCATCGATCTCTCCACCGGCCATCAGCCGATCTCCAACGAGGACGGCTCGGTGTGGATCGTATTCAACGGCGAGATCTACAACTACCAGGAATTGCGCGCCGATCTCATGGCGCGCGGGCACGGGTTCCAGACCGCCAGCGACACCGAGACCCTGGTTCACCTTTACGAACAGGAAGGCGTGGAGGGTCTCAAGCGGCTCCGCGGCATGTTCGCCTTCGCCATTTGGGACGCCCGCCAGGATCGTCTGCTGCTGGCCCGCGACCGCTTCGGCAAGAAGCCGCTGTACTATGCAGTGCTCCCCACCGGCATCTATTTCGGCAGTGAAATCTCCTGCCTGCGCCAGGCCGGAGTTCCGCTCGAAACCGACGCGGAGGCGCTCCGCCTGTACTTCCAGTTCAACTACATTCCGGATCCGCTCTCCGCGTATCGCGCCATCCGCCGCGTGCCCGCCGGGGGATGGCTCACGTACCAACGCGGCACGGTGCGGCAGGGCCGGTACTGGCAGATGCCGGTGCCGGTTGCCGAGCCCGCGCCCGGCCTGACGCACGCCGAGGCCGTCCTCCGCGTGCGCGAGAAGTTCGACGAAGCGGTGCGCATCCGCATGATCGCCGACGTCCCGCTGGGCGCTTTCCTGAGCGGCGGCATCGATTCCAGTTCGGTGGTGGCGTCCATGGCGCGGCAGTCGCCGGAGCCCATCAAGACGTTCTCCATCGGCTTCGAGGAAAGCCGCTTCAACGAGCTGCCCTATGCCCGGATGGTGGCTCAGCAGTATGCCACGGACCATCATGAAATCGTGGTGCGTCCCGATTCCATCGGCATCATCGGGAAATTCATGAAACACTTCGGCGAGCCGTTCGCCGACTCTTCCGCCATCCCCACGTTTATCGTCAGCGAGTTCGCCGCGCGCAGCGTCAAGGTGGCGCTTTCCGGCGATGGCGGCGACGAACTGTTCGGCGGCTACACCAGCTTGCAGGAGGTGCAGCGATTGAGTCCGCTGGACCGCGTGCCGCAAGCGTTGCGCCTGCTGATGTCCTGGATTTCCGCCCGGCTGCCGTATTCCGCCTATGGCAAGAATTTCCTCTACACCATGGGGCGCCCTAGCGGCCTGGACCGCTACTTTGCTTTCAACTACGCGCCCTACCACATGCGTTCGCGCCTGCTGCGGCCGGAGTGGATGATGCCTGCCGAGAGCGGCTTCCTGGCGCGGATTCTGCCCCACTGCATCCTGCCCGAGGACGCCGGCACGCTCTCGCAAGCGATGTACTGGGAGGCCACCGCCAACCTGACCGGCGACATGCTGGTCAAGGTGGATCGCATGTCGATGGCGAATTCGCTGGAAGTGCGCTCCCCGTTGCTCGACCACGAACTGGCCGAGCTCGCCGCCACTATTCCGCATGCCTGGAAAATTGCCGGCGGGCAGGGCAAGCGGATTCTGCTGGACGCGCTCGGCGACCGTCTGCCTCCGGCCCTGCTCCATCGCCCGAAGTGGGGCTTCGGCGTGCCGCTGGCCGATTGGTTCCGCGGTTCGCTGCGCGAGTTTCTGCGGGACCACGTGACGGCGGCGCCGTTCCTCGACCGCGGCATCGTCTCCCCCGAGTTCCTGGCCATTATGCTTGAGGAGCACGATAGCGGCCGCCGCGACAACAGCCACTGGCTCTGGTCGCTGCTGGTCCTCTCGCTCTGGTTCCAGGAGATGGGACGGCCGGTTCCGCAACCCGTGGCGTGATACTCCTCAGCAACAGGTGGGACAGACCATCGCCTTTTGTGGTCTGTCACTTTTTGCTAAATCATGGCAGCTCGACAGACGACAAAACCCGATCGTCTGTCCCACCGACTGAAGCTTCGCGCACCAGCACGAAGCGCAGGGGCAGGTCCGCGCTCCGCGTGATCCCGATCCGCGGTGTGACCTCGATCTTGATGTCACCCGCGCCGACCCTCTCGCGGACCACCAGAGGGCCGCGCGTGACGTCCACCCCATTGTGCGCGCGCGTGATTCCGAGGGCGAGCGTCAGCTTCCCGGGACCGTTGGCGAGTTGCTCCACCCCTCGAGAGATCCCGCGCCGCGCCCGCATGAGTTCCACGCCGCGCACCGGTACGAGCGCGCGAATCAGCACGCAGCCCGGCCGCCCGTCCGGTTCCGCCACCAGATTGAGGCACTCGTACATGCCGTAAATCAGGTAAACGTAGGCGTGACCCGGCGGTCCGAAGATGACCCGGGTGCGGGCGGAGAGCCCTCGGGCGGAGTGGGCCGCCAGATCGTCGCCGCCCAGGTAGGCTTCGGTTTCCACGATGATGCCGGCGGTAGAGCCGTGCACCAGCACTTTGCCGAGCAGGCCGCGCGCCACCTCCACCGTGGAACGGGCATAGAACGATCGCGGGAGAATCCGGCCGAAGAGCACTGTACAATGTTAAACGCCAAATGCGACTTTTCACGGGACTGGATCTGCCGGGCGATCTAGTGGCCAACCTCGAAGAGCTGTTACGCCGCTTGAAGCCGGCCGCGCGCATTCACTGGAGCCCGCCGGCCAATCTTCACATCACCACCAAGTTCATCGGCGAATGGCCCCCAGAGCGCCTGGGCGAACTGAAGGGGGCGCTAGGGGCCTTGCCCGGGCGCACCGCGATTCCGGTGCGCATCCGGCGCGTGGGCTTCTTCCCCAATCCGCACGCTCCGCGCATCTTCTGGTGCGGTATCGAGGCGCCCGGTCTTCCCGAGTTGGCAAGGGACACCGATTCGGCCACGGCGGCGCTGGGAATTGCCGCGGAGAAGCGCGCCTTTTCCCCCCATCTGACGCTGGCCCGCATCACGCAAGCTCAAGGCAAGGAACGTGTGGGACTACAGGCGCTGCACCAGGCCATCGCCGCCCTGCCCTCGCTGGAGATCGGCGGCTTCCCGGCAGGCAGCTTCTTTCTCTACCAGAGCACGTTGCGGCCGAGCGGTTCCGTGTACACTAAGCTTGCGGAGTTCCCGCTCACAAAATCATGATTCCGCTCGCGGTTCTAGCCATCGCGTACCTGCTCGGCGCGATTCCGTTCGGATACCTTTTGGTCAAATGGAAAACCGGCGCCGATGTGCGCGCGGCGGGCAGCGGCAATATCGGCGCCACCAACGTCATGCGCACCACGGGACGGGCCGCCGGCGTCCTGACCCTGCTGCTCGATATCGCCAAAGGCTACGCCGCCGTGTGGATCGCCGGACGGCTCACCGGGCAAGACGTGCTCTGGATGAGTCTGGCGGCTCTGGCAGTCATGGCAGGTCACGCGTATCCGGTGTTCCTCGGATTCAAAGGCGGTAAAGCGGTCGCCAGCTATGTCGGTGCGTTCCTGTGCCTGACGCCGTGGGCGTTGGCTGCCGAGGTTATTATATTTGTAGTCGTAGTAGCGCGGACCCGGCATATTTCCATGGGCTCGATCGTCGGGGCGGCGACCCTGCCGTTGGCGGTCTGGCTTGTGATGAAGGCCCCGGTGCCCGCGGTGGCTGCCTCGGTGGTCGCCGGGGCGTCTGTTATCTACAGACATAGTAGCAATATTCAGCGGCTTAGGCTGGGGACGGAGAACGTGTTTAAGTTTTGAAGAATCTTGCAATTATAGGCGGCGGAAGCTGGGGAACCGCACTCGCCATCGTACTTGCTCCGCGATTCCCGCGGGTCGCCTTGTGGGTCTATGAAAGCGATCTGGCGGCACGTATGGACACCGCCCGGATCAATGACGTCTACTTGCCGGATTGCCCCTTACCTCCCAATGTAGTGGTCACCTCTGACCTTGCTGCCGCCCTGGATGGCGCGGAAATCGTCCTCAGTGTCATGCCCTCCCATCTGGCGCGCCCACTGTACCAGCGCATGCTGCCCGGGCTTAATGAAAGCATGCTGTTCGTCAGCGCCACCAAGGGGCTGGAAAACCACTCCCTACTGCGCGCCACGGAAGTCATTCGCGAGGTGGTCGGGACGTCGCGCGTGGCGGCGATTTCGGGACCGTCTTTTGCCAGGGAAGTGGCGCGTTTTGAGCCAACTGCGGTGGTGGCCGCGTCCACCGAGCCGGGCGTGGCCGAGGCCGTGCAGGCCGCCTTCTCGGGGCCTACCTTCCGCGTCTATGCCAGTTCTGATCCTATTGGTGTAGAAATTGGCGGCTCGATTAAAAATGTAGTCGCCATCGGCGCCGGCGTGTTACATGGTATGGGACTGGGACACAACGCCATGGCGGCACTCATCACACGCGGTCTGGCCGAGACGACTCGTTTGGCCGTCGCCATGGGCGGCAAACCGCAAACCCTGGCCGGACTGGCTGGTTTGGGCGACCTGGTGCTGACCTGCACCGGCGACCTCAGCCGCAACCGGACGGTGGGGGTCCAACTGGCCCGGGGGCGCAAGCTGGACGAGATCGTTAACTCCATGAAGATGGTCGCGGAAGGCGTTAAAACGACAGACGTAGCAGTTGACTTGGCGGAGCGCTATTCCGTGGAAATGCCCATCGCCGCCCAGATGTATCGGATGCTACATGCCGGGTCCTCGCCCCAGGAGTCCATCCGGCAGTTGATGGAGCGCTCGCTCAAAGAGGAGTAACGAAGTTCCCGAAGTAAATATTTCGGAACCTACAGCAACCTCGCATGGCCGAACGGGTTAACACGGTTATAGGCACGGCTGCGGCAGCTCTGGATTTTGACGCGGAACTAATGCTCCGGGTCAAAGAGGGAGATGGAGCGAGCTTTGGTGTTCTGCTCGAGAAACACCGCTCGTCCGTCGTTCACTTCCTCTTCCGGATGGTGCAGAATTACGCAGTGGCCGAGGAGTTGTCGCAGGAAGTTTTCCTGCGCGTGTATCGTTCGCGGAGTACGTATGAGCCGACCGCCAGGTTCACCACCTGGCTGTTCCGGATCGCGACCCATCTGGCGCTAAACGCGCTCCGGGACGGGAAGAACGAGCGGTTGCAGGCAAGGTTGGACGACGATACCGGCGACATGCCGGCCAGGCAGGTTTCCGACCGCCGGCCATCGGTGGAGCAGTCCCTGGTGTACGAGGCCAGGCTGGAGGAAATCCGGCGCGCGATTGCGGCGCTGCCGGAGAAGCAGAGAGCGGCAGTTTTGATGCACAAGTACGAAGAGATGGAGTATTCTCAAATCGCGAAGGTTTTGAGTTGTTCGGAATCGGCGGTGAAATCGCTGCTCTTCCGCGCCTACGAAACCCTGCGCGCGCGCCTGGCGCATATGGCGTGAAAGCAAGGCTTCTATGAATTGCCCTTTGGAGACTCGGGATAACGCGCAGTTGCTGCTCGATTACTGCACCCGCAAGCTGGAACCGGAGTCGGTGGCCATCCTCGAACGCCATATCGCGCTTTGCGGAGCCTGCCGGGAATTCGCGGCCGGCCAGCGGGCGGTTTGGGAAGCCCTGGATGCCTGGGAGGCTGCCCCGGTTTCGGCGGATTTCGACCGGCGGCTTTACGGGCGCATCGAAGCGCAGGTTGGGTGGTGGGATCTCCTCCGCCGCCCCTTCCTCCCCGTGGTGCGATGGCGCGGTGTGCCCGCCATGGCGATGGCGTGCCTGCTGTTGATGGCCGGGGTCGCGTTGCAGCGCTCCGCGGTGGCCCCCCCGCCGTCACCCAGCGACATGGCGCAGGTGGATTCGGTGCAACCCGAACAGGTGGAGCGCACGTTGGACGCCATGGAGATGCTGAACGAGTTCAGCCGTCACGTGCGTACGGATAGCCCGGATTCGAAACTGTAGCCCATGAAGCGCCGCGTTCAGGCCGTTGGGGTTCTGCTGCTGATGGCGGCCGCGGCGATGTGCGCCCAGAACGCCGGTCCAAAATCGCCCAAGCCTCCCAAACCGCCTCCCCCGGTGCGCAACGAGGTTCGGCCGCGCGCCGCCGCTAAATCCCCGGGAGGCAGAAGCCCGGATGCCCCCAAAGCCGGCGGAGCACAGCGGCTAGCCAATCCCGGTAATCCCGTGGAGCGTCTGATGGCCATGCCGCCCGAGAAGCGCGAGCAGGTTCTCGAAAGACTGCCTCCCCAGCAACAGGCCAATCTCCGCCAGCGCCTGGACCGCTTCGACAAGTTGCCCGCCGCGGAACGCGCCCGCCTGAACCAGATGTGGAGCACGTTCAACAGCCTGTCCCCGGAGAAGCAGGCCATAGTCACGCGGCAGATGCAGGCCTTCAACAGCCTGCCCGATGCCCGCCGCGAGGACCTCAAGCCGGTCCTCCAGCGACTGCGGATCATGCCCGAGGAGCGGCGGAATGCCCTGCTGAACAGCGAAGCGTTCAAGAACCGGTACTCCGCCTCCGAACTAGAGATGCTCTCCGAAATCTCCCAGAACTACCCCCTTGCCGGGCGGTAGCCGAGACGACGCGCAGGTGGTGGTTTAGCGCACGCGGTATTGCCCTCAGAGCTTTTGCTTTGCGGGCATCAGTTTAGCGATTCGCGGGTTGAAGATCTTGTGC
>JADGNS010000265.1 GCA_017883355.1 Candidatus Solibacter sp. | reverse complement strand
GCCGGGGCGGCGGGCGGCGGGCCGTAGCGCTTGATGGTCGCGCTGACCAGCTTCACCGGCGTGCGCGGTTTGTCGTTGCTGTCCTTGGGGACACTGATAATCTTGCCCACCACGTCCTGCCCGTCGACAACCTGGCCGAAGATAGTATACTCGCCATTCAGCGAGGCGTAGGCCTTGTCGGTGATGAAGAACTGGCAAGCACCGGTGTTCCTCTGGGAGAGGCGCGCCAGGCCGAGCATTCCCGGCTTGTCGTACTTCAAGGTGGGGACGATTTCATCTTTGATCGTGAAGCCGCAATCGCCGGTGCCATCGCCCTGCTGTCCGTCGCCCGTCTGGATCATGAAGCCGGGGATCACGCGGTGGAAGGTCAGATTGTTGAAGTAGGGACGCTTCGTCATGGCGCCCGTCTTATCCTTGGCGGCCTTGGTGCCGCGGGTGAGGGCGACGAAATTGGCCACCGTACCGGGCGCTTCCTTCTCGAACAACTGCGCCGTGATGGTGCCCATCGAGGTATTGATGATCCAATAGAGCCCCGGAGGCCGATCGGGCGTGGGCTCTTCCTTTTTCGCGGGCGCCGCGGTCTTCGCGGGTGCAGTGGCCGCCTTCTTGGCAGGGGCGGGAGGGGCGGTCTGGGCGAACGCGCCAATCGTAATCATTAAAAGAAAAGACAGCCGTTTCATCTGATTCTCCGTAAGTCCTCATTCTATGCTATAGACGGGTGCGAATTCCATGCGTCGAGTGATCCCGATTCTTCTCTGGGCCGCCGGAGTGTTGGCTGCCCAACCGGTGACGGTCACGCTGCTGGCCACGACGGACCTGCACGGCAACCTGGTCCCGGTGGATTACGTGACGGGAGAACCGGTGGCACGCGGCCTCGCCAAAATCGCCACCCTGATCCGCCAGGTGCGCGCCGGGAACGCTAACACCGTACTGATCGATTGCGGCGACACCATACAAGGTACGCCGCTCGAAGGCGTATACCAGGCGATTGCGCGCACGGGCGCCGATCCGGTGGGTCACAACCCTGCTGCAAAGCTGGCGGGCGACCCTGGGGGCGACCCTATGATGCGCGCCATGAACCTGCTGGGATACGACGCCATGACGGTGGGGAATCACGAATACAACGCCGGGCTGGCCAACCTGGCCAAGGCGCGGCAGGATGCGAAGTTTCCCTGGATCTCCGCGAATACGATTGTCGCTGGGCGCGCCGCCGAACGCGCCTTCGCCGGGTACATCGTAAAAACCGTCGGCGGCGTGAAGGTGGCGGTGATCGGCATCACCACACCGGTGATCCCGATGTGGGAGCGGGCGGAGAATCTGGGCGCCTATCGCTTCCTGCCGCCCGTCGAGGTGGTGCGGACGGTGGTGGCCAAACTCAGGCGGGAGGAGCGGCCGGATGTGATCGTGGTGGCGGCGCACTCCGGGCTGGGACGCAATTTGCAGACTGGCGCTCCCGAAGAGCCCGCGGAGAACGTGGTGTACCAGCTTGCGGAGCAGGCGCCGGAGTTGGACGCCATCGTGTTCGGCCACTCGCACGCCCAACTGGAGGGTCGCCTGGTGGGCAAGGTGCTCCTGGTGCAGCCGAAGAACGGGGGCGCTTCTCTGGCGCGCATCGATTTTACGCTGGAGCGGCGGCCGGCGGGGGGATGGACGGTGGTAGGGAAGAACAGCCGGCTGATTCCGGTGACCGCGCAGACCGCGACTGCGCCGGATCTGATGGAAATGGCGAAGCCCTATGAGGAGGCGGCGCAGAACTACCTGAAAACTCCCGTGGCCACTTCGGCGAGGGAACTCAGCGCCGCGCGCGGACGCGAGGAGGACACGGCGGTGGTGGACCTGGTCCAGCGCGTGCAGCTTTTCTACGCGAAGGCGGACGTCTCCTTTACCGCGCTATTCAATCCCGAGGTGCGGATTCCGCGGGGACAGGTCACGGTACGGCAGATCGCGGCGCTCTACCCATACGACAACGAACTGCTCACTATCGAGGGCACAGGCAAGATGGTCAAGGATGCGCTGGAGAATGCCGCGCGATACTTTTCGGGGAACGGCATGCCGGGTTTCAATTACGATATGGCGGAAGGTGTGGAGTACGAGATCGACCGCTCGCGGCCGGAAGGGGATCGGATTGTCAATCTGCGGTGGCGCGGCAAGCCGCTCCTTCCGGAGCAACCGCTGCGCATCGCCATCAACAACTATCGCGCCGGGGGCAGCGGAGGATACACCATGTTCCGGGGCGCCAAGGTGGTGTGGCGCTCCGGTGAGGACATCCGCGAAATGGTAATTCGCTATTACACGGAGCGCAAGTCGATCCCGGGAGAGGCGTCGGGGAACTGGAGGATCGTGAAGTGAAGTGCCATCCAGGGCTAGGGCACCCTCGCGAGCGCTTTGCGCATGACTGCCTGCGCAACGGCCTTCGACTTGGCCTCGGGCGATCCGAAGAGAAGCACGGTGGCGATCACTTGATGGGAGCCTTTGTAGGCGCCGAGCTGCTGCATCCCATAGCCGGGGCTCGAAGCGTAGGCGCTGTCGCCGAGGCCGGGAACCACCTCCCCGCTGATGTTCCGCTTCTTCAATTCGGCGACCGTTTTTGCGGCGCTGTCGGCGGGGCCTTTGGCGGTGAGCATGATGCTGACAGAACCTGCGTCACCAACCTTGAAATCGCAGACCGACTTGTTGGTCATGTTGAGCGCTGCTTCGGAGACGGGGGCTCCCACGGCCTCCTGGACTTCGGCTTTCGTCAGCAGGGCGCAAGGGCTGAGGCCGGGCTTCGAAGGCTGGGCCAACGCGAGCCCGAGGAAGAACGACATGCAGAACAGAGCTGTCAGAAGTCGCATGATGGCGACATGATAGCAGCTTATAAGATCTACAGGTCTGCTTTGCCGAAAATGGCGACGACTTGTCCGAGCTTGGCTCGGATTAGCAGAGTGCGGCCATCAGGGCGCCACGGGCCGTAGAGTTGAGCGGGTCCTCTGCCACCCGGATTTCCGAAATCTTGATGGGGAAATCTTCCACCCGTAGCGCGGTGGTGAAGCGACGCAGAAAGCCCTTTGGAATCGCCGTCCCGCCGCTCAGTACGATGGGCACCGATTGATCCAGCTTGGGCAGCCGCTGCGTCGAGGAAATCGTGGTCCGCAGGGTGTTTGCCAGGGTCTGGATCACGTCGTCGTAATACACCGTCAGCGCATTCTGCACCCGGTCCCCCGTAAGCCCGTTCACGGCGAAGTTCAGTTCCTTTTGGACGCGCATCCGCGTGGCCAGCTCTCCAGTCACCGCCGCCGCCTGCGAATCGATGAAATCACCCGCCTTCGGAATCGCGAAATGGAACACCGGCACCGACAGTATGGCCATGCAGACGTTGCACAAACCGCTGCCGCAGGAAATCCCGATCCCCGAATAGTTGGAACCGGACATCTCGCCGAAGACCACCGCCAAGCCTTCTTGAATCGGCTGGGAGTCGAAGCCTAACTCTTTCAGAATCTGCTGGATAGTGGCTTCATGGTAGGCCATCGCGGGATCGCCGCCCGGGCACTGCGCCGGCGTGCTGAAAAAGAGCTTCCGTCCCGCCACCCCGGCCTTTCCCACTAGTCGCGTGATGATGCTGCGCATCACCGCCACACCATGCGGCTCCTGCGGGTTGAGCACGCCGCCGAGCATCGGCCGGCGTGTCTCCACGTGAAAGACCTCGGCGAAGCTCTGCGCGTCGTTGCCCGTCACCACGAGCTCACCGCCGAATACTTCGTGGAATACGCCTTCCCGCTGCAACAGACTCTCCGCCAGCTTGGAATACGGCATCGTAAAGAAGGCATTCAGTTGCGACTCGTATTGGGACTGGTGTGCACTGTCCATGCTGCGCGCCACCACGATGCGGCTGGTACCAACGTCCAGACCGAGTGGCAGGTTGTTTTCCTGTTCAACGTTGCTCATTGCCAATTCTCCTAACGTCTCCGTGAGACCAGTGGCGCCGCCCCGATTGCGGCCGCGATCACGGCGGCTACCCTTATTATTCTTGCGTCCGTTGCCCTTACCGGCTCCCACCTGAATTGCTCCGGCAGTTCTGTTGAGCTACACCAGCGGCACGCCCGGTTCGGCCCGACCTTCCGGCGCAATAACACGGCGCCCTGGTGCGGCGCTCAACGGCTTTCCTGGAGTAGCACTCAAGTAGTAGGTGGAGAACATTATTTCTCTCTTCAAGATTTCGATATTTATTCAGTACCAGCCCACTAAGGTTCTTGGAGGGCACAGCCGATAGAGTGTCAGTCATGCGCCAGATCGACGAAAGTCAACTCACCCAGGCGGATTTGACAGCCCGTCAGATTCCCGACCCTGTCGGGCGCTTGCGCTACCTGCAATCCGTGGCTTCGGCGCCGCCCAGCGTATCCCGCTGGAAATCACGCATAACCATCGGCTTTCTCACTCTTGTGGTACTTGGGATGGTGGCTGCGCCGTTGTCCCTGCGCATGCCCGGCGCGGCCCACGCCGCGTCGCGCAAACCGCCGTCGCAGCCCGCGCTGCCCCAGATCCTTCGTGTGGAACCTGAGGTGGCGCCATCGGCGGACGTATGGTCCGTGGAAAAGGCCAGCGACTTCGAGACTTACAGCAACGGCCTCCGCATCGAAAATCAGTATGCCGTCCGCCACCGGCCGCGCGCTTACGTGGCATATTCCATCGCCGATCCCGAAGCCACTGGCGGCGAGAAGCGCACCGTCCCGGCCGGAATCGTATACCATACCACCGAAAGCCTACAGGCCCCGTTCGAGCCGAGTCAGAATAACCTGTTGAAGCGGGTCGGCGAATCCTTGATCGACTACGTCCGCCGCCGCCAGTGCTACAACTTCCTGATCGACCGCTTCGGACGGGTTTTCCGCATTGTCAACGAGAGCGATGCCGCCGACCATGCGGGTCACTCCGTATGGGCCGACGACCGGTATTTCTATGTCAACCTGAACGACAGCTTCATTGGCATTTCTTTCGAGGCGCAAACCGGAGACGGAGAGACCAGCACCCGGGTCGGCGACGCGCAAGTGCGCGCCGCTGCCATGCTCACCGAAATGTTGCGCAACCGCTACAAGATCCCGGGCGGAAACTGTGTCACCCATGCTCAGGTCTCGGTGAATCCTTCAAACATGCAAATCGGTTATCACGTCGATTGGGCCTCCAGTTTCCCCTTCGAGAAGCTGGGACTGCCCGACAACTACGCCACGCCCTCGCCCGCCGTCTCCCTGTTCGGCTTCAGCTTCGATGCGAGTTTTGCACAGCGGGCGGGCGAGCGTCTTGCCCTGGGGGCTTCCAATGCGGACCGCGAACTCGTCCAACGGGCGCAGATTGAGCACCTGAGCCTCACGGCGTATCGGAAGATGCTCCACAGACGGTATTTGAAGATCACCGCGAGACACCGGGGATAAAGCCAGAAGACCGGGGCGGCTATTCTCCGCCTTCAATATCGGTCAACCGCCGTTCATGGATCTCGGCGATACGGGCTAGGGCGCACTTAAAGGTCGGAATCGAGCCGCACTTCCTCTAATGCCATTGAATATTCAACAGGTGCTTCCCAAGCACCGTCGCCGCTTTTTCCAGCGCATCAGCTTTGGCTTCTTTGAGGTTGTCATGACTCGAACAACCCCGATCAATCCATTCTTGCCTTTGAAGGTCGTAGAGTGCCACCTGCCAGCCTTCTGGGATGCCGAAGACGAAAACCCGGATGTACTTGTGAGTTAAATAGAGCGCCTTCATCGCTTTCGCCGTGTCTTCCGCTATCCGATAATTGTACTCTCGCATCTGGCGACGGCGGGAGGCGCAGACGCAGGCACTCTCGTTGAAGCCAGTGCCGCAGGGCTTCGCCAGCACACGAGGCCTCTGGCCGGGAGAGGCAGCCAACCCCCGACAACAGGAGCAACGGGTCTCCACCAACCTCCCCAAGAGAGAAAGAACTGGGAAGAGTCCGCGAAGACCCGTTGCCAGCGTTGCCGCTCTCTCTGTGTGCTGGCTTTTCTCCCCCGGTCCTGGTCCGGAAGCCGCTGCCGCTGCCATCCCAACAAGTAGGCGAAGGCCAGAGCGCTGCCAACGCCAGGCGTTCCCTCGCAGCTTTCGGCCCTGCTTTCGTCTCGGCGGCGCGGCTGCCCAGCACACAAAGGAGGAGACCGCAGGCCCGGCAACACCCGCAACGGCCTTCCAGGAAGTTCTCCCCCACTTCCCCGAATAACGACGGGTACCACGGGTCTCGCAGGTACGACCGTGCTAAATCATTTCACTAGTTGGGATTACCCGTCCCCACCAGCGAGGCTGGGGGCCGATCTCATCCGAGTACAACGGGTACGGGCAGGATTTTGATCGATGTTTCTTGACAACTGGGAAGATTCGCGTTGCCGGATGTAACGCTCCCGGAGTCCGAACCGGATCTCGAGGCAGTCACTTCAGGCGTCCCGCGTCCGAGCCGCCTTCACCGCGGCATCGTGCCGGCCCGCCGCTCCCTTCGTGCGCACGGCCTTCTGGGCGGCCCCGCGCCGATTTGCGCTCCCCCGCCGTTGCGCGCTGCTATGGGCCTGGCGCGAAAGCGCCTCATGGGACGCCGCCGTCCTGCCCTCGCCCTCCAGGGCTTGGTGCGCCGCCCGCGATCGTGTGGGATTCGGCTTGCGACTGGTCGCTTGCGGCGCCTTCTTCCCCGGCGGGGGTGGCAGTTTCACCCCCGCCCGCCTCGCCTTGGATAGTCCGATGGCGATCACCTGCTTGGCCGAACGCGCCCCGTGTTTGCCTTCGCGCACGTGCTCGATCTCTTCGCGTACATATTCACCTGCCTGCG
>JADGNS010000264.1 GCA_017883355.1 Candidatus Solibacter sp. | reverse complement strand
CGACGAAGCTCAACTGATGGAACGCGGCGAGAAACGGCTCAAGGCGGCGCTGAAACTGCTCCACGTCCACAATTATAGCATGTCCATTACTAATGGACGGCGACGCGCACAGGACATCTGCCGCAATTCAGCCAGCCAGCAGGGCAGTAATGGTGCGGATGTCCGATACGGTTTCGAGTCGGCCAACCGTGTCGATGACGCGGTTCGCCTTCTCACGGGACCAACCTGCGAATGCGGCGCAGTCCCGGAACTTGTCGGCCACTTCCTGGTAAGTCATGGGAATGGCCGGGCTGCCTTTGGCAAAATCCGCGCGGCCGGAGATCGTGCGGCCGTCCCGCAGCCGAATGTCCAGGATGGTGGTCATCTTGTTGTAGCCGGCTGCTTCCGCCACCGGGTTTACGCCGAAGTGAATGCGCGCGATCATGGCCTGGACCTCCCGCCGATTCACCACCTGGCTGGTGAACTCCGTCAAGCCCGCTTTGCCGTACAGCAACAGTGCCGCCATGCAGAACTCCATGCTGAACTTGGCTTCCAGTCCCGTTTTCGGCTGATGGTGAATCAGGGCGTTGGGCATGTTGCGGTTGGTGCCGACATCCACGCGCTCCACCTGTTGCGCCTGGATGGCGTGCGTGCGGATCAGGCGCGTCATCTCGGTCATGGCTGGGTGCGTGAGCGATCCCGAAGGATACGGCTTGATGGAGATACCGGGCTGGCGGAAGGTCCACGGTTGGCCCAGTTTGTGCACGATGGCGTTGGGGTCGTAGCCGCCGCCGGCGGCACGGAAGAAACCGCGGGGCGCTTCCAGAATTTGCTCGGCGGCGGTCCACCCCAGCACCGCCAGCTCAGCAGCCACGACTCCGGACTCGGCCGCGCGGCCGGCGTGGAGCGGCTTGGTCATAGTGCCGAAATTCTCGCGCAGACCGGCAGCCTCGCTGGCGGCAATCCCCATGGCGTGGAGAGTCTGGTGGAGGTCCAGACCGATTATCTTGGCAGCCGCAGCGGCGGCGCCGATCGTGCCGCAGGTTCCGGTGCTGTGAAAGCCCTCGTCGTAGTGGCGGGGCGAGATGGCCTCCGCAATCTTGCATTCCACCTCGACACCAACGTGATACGCGGTCATCAATTCCCGGCCGGACAGGGAGCGGGATTCAGCCAGTGCCAGTGCCGCTGAGAGCGCCGGAGCCGTGGGATGAGTCAGGAGGCCGTAGACGCGATCTTCGGCCACCGCCAGTTGAGTGTCGTCGTAATCGTCCGCATGGATGCCCACGCCGTTCACGAAAGCGGCGAAACGAGCAGCGGTCTTCATGGACGAGCCGAGGATGGTGCTGGCCCCGCCCGTCAGCCCCAACGCCTTCACGTAAGCCCGGCTGAGTGGACCGGTTTCGGCCACCGATCCACAGAGTGCCAGGCCCATCCCGTCAAGGATCGATTTGCGGCCTAGCTCCACGACGTCGGCGGGCAGGTCGCTATAGCCCGTGTGCAGGATGAATTCGGCCACTTCGCGGGTCAAGCCTTCCACCTTCGGGAATTCCGCGCGGCTGGATTTGGGTATAGCGCCTGCTTGGGGAGAGGCATGGCCGCCGAGAACGCTCGAGGCGGCAGCGGCGGTGCGAATCAGCTTTCTGCGGCTAAGACTCATCGGGTGACTCCGATTCTGTCATGGCTTGCCGCCTCCCGCCACCGCACCCCGGCGCGCCATCGCTACGGCACCCGGTTGCCGGCGATATATACCGCGTGGATCGTTCTGGTGTTCCTGATGTCGTCGAGCGGGTTCCGGTCGAGCACTATCAGGTCGGCCCATTTGGAGCGCTCCAGCGTACCGAGATCCTTCGCCCCCAGAAACTCCGCCGCGTTCCGAGTGGCCGCGGCGATCACCTGCATCGGTGTCAACCCGGCTTCCACCATGAGCTCCATTTCCCAGTGCTCGAAATAGCCTGGGAAGCGTCCCGGAGGTCCCGTATCCGTGCCGAAACCGTACTTCACGCCCGCATCGGCGAGCGTCTTGAGATTCTTCCTGGCGGTCTCCAGAAAGTCCGGGTATTCTTTGAAATGTGGGCCCGATGAAATCGTCTTCCGATACTCCGGACTCTGCAGCGTCTTGAGGGCCGCCGGCGACACGCCGCGCGTGAAAAAAGGATCGCTGAGGAACGGGGGGAGGCTGGCGTAGATATACATCGACGCCTCGCGCGACAGCGTCGCCGCCATCTGCCAGGTGCCGTGTGTCTTCATGCTCTCGAATAGCGCCGGGTCGCCTGGCTTGTCGCGCACGCTGTGGGCCAGACTGTCGACGCCGTAATCCGTCAACTGCTTTGCGTCTTGGAGATAGAAAATGTGGGCAGTCACACGCAGGTGGCGCCGATGCGCGTCATCGATAATGGCTTTGGCGATCGGATAGGGCATCTTAGGGAACTTGCCCAGTTCATCGTCCATCCAGAGCTTGATGATGTCCACCTTCTTGCGCGCCTGTTCCGCCACCGCCGATTCCACTTCAGCGGCACTGGCCACGCCCTGGTTCACTCCTGCAATGCCGCCGTAGCCGCCCCTGAAGATGAAACCCTGGCCGGCCGTGAAGACGCGCGTCATGGACGGCCGTCCCGCGCGCTGCCGATCGCGGATCTGGAAGATCGGGTCCTGGTCGGTGCCCATGCTGAGCATGGCCGTGACGCCGTAAGACGCGTAAGTCTTCAGATTCTTCTCGACGTTTTCCCGCGTGAAGAACCTGGCATCCTGGGTCAGATCGACGGTGTTACCGAGGTGCCCGTGCAGGTTAATGATCCCGGGCATGACGAACTTGCCGGTCAGATCGACCGTCTGAGCCCCGGCCGGAGCCTGGAGTTGGGTCACCGGGCCCACCCAGACGATACGGCCTGAGTCGAGAATCATGGCGGCGCCGGTGAGAGGCGGCCGGCCGGTGCCGTCGATCAGGGTGAAGTTCCTCAGGACCTTGATCTCGCCGCGAAGGAGGGAGGCTCCGAGCAGCAGCGCCACAAGACAGGCGGCTTTACTTCGTTTTGGTGCGAGCATCTTGGAGAATCCGTTGGCGGCGATGTAGGGCATCTTTTTCATCTGGTCCTTTTGCGGGCATCCTCCAGAATGCGCTTTGCGCGGGATGGGTTGAAAACTCCGCAAGAGCAGAAGCGCGACAGATACGTCACCGCTTCTTCGGGGGTTCGCCGCCCTTCCTTCACCCAGTCCACCATCTTCTTGGCAAACGAAGAACTCACCATCCCGTGCCCGCACATGGTGGAAAGCTGCAACACGTCTTCATTGGGAAGGTGCCCGGTCTTGCCTTCAAACCCCAGCGAGTAACCCACGCTGTGCCGGCAAATATCGGCCTCGTGACAGCACTGCTCGGCGCCCTCGATCGAGGTCGAGATATTCACGCTCAGACCCAGGTCCGCGGCTTTGACGCTCTTCACGAAATCCTCCGCCGCCGCGCGGTTATCGAACACCGCGGCAGCCGTCGTGGGGGTGTCGAGGCCGTCAATCACGGCTTGAAAATCCGGCTGCATATCCCGCTTCCAGTGGGACATCGGGTTCACCGATTTCGACGGGCGCAGCGCGCCGCCGTGCCTCGCGTCACCCAGGTTCACCGGCTGGAACGGCAGCGCCATTTCTAAAAACCTGCGCAGCTTAGGGACCGACTCCTCATCGTTCTTGCCACGGCTGCAGATGGCGAAAACCACGTAATCGTCACGGAAGCTTTCCGCGTCCCCGTACCGATGCAAAGTGTTGGTCATCTTCTCGCTCCCTCCGCGGGGCGCACGTCCGGCGCGCTATTGGTGATCCGGCCGAGGCCCATATTGGTCTTCGCCCGCTCCAGCTTGTATCCCAGCCGTTCCAGAATCGGCGCCACCGTCCGGTCTTCCCCATCGGGGTCGCACCGCGTTCCCACGCCTATTGCCACCACTGTCTCCAGTCTTTTCTCGACCTCCCACACCAGACGGATAATCTCCTCGGTGCGCGCCACCGGAACCTTGATCTCGAGAATCGCCGATAATACCTTTTCATTCAGAATGTCCGGGCGGATGGCGCCGGTGGGAACGTCGGACATCAGCGAGGTAATGGGATTTTTCTTTTCGAACGCGACCCCGGCGCGCGCCAGTTGTCCGGACATCTCCTGAATCTCACGCATCCACACGCCCACCCCCGGCCGGCCGAATTCGATGGTGAATCCGACCTCGCCCACGTTCACCCGCCCGCTGACGTCGTTGGTCTTGACCTCTTCGGTCCCACGCCCTTCCACGCCGGTCGATTCGTGCGGCACCCGGGGGTCGGAAAACGCACGCCGCACGACTCGCGGCCACGTCAGTTCCTCGGGCGCAAATGCCGCCGTCGGGCAAACATCGGGCTCGGGGTCGAAACGCAGGCGCATCATCTGGAATACCTTGCGCATCGTCCGCACCAGGGTCGGGTTCAGATGCTCCTGGCTCAGACCGTTGTAGCAGGCGTAGCACTCGACACACTCGTCGCGGTTCACAGTTGCCCGCTTGACGACGGGATCGATGTAGATCGCTCCCATGGGACAGACGTAGGTGCAGTTTCCACAAGCCACGCACTTCTCAGGGTCGATTTTCATACTGGTATGCTCCTCGAAGTCTTGTACTCCCGGATAGGAAGTTCGGTGGCCGGCCGCCGGGGGTCGATCCGGCTGACCAGTAACGCCGAGAACAGACACAAACCACTGGCCAGGAGGAACGGCGAGGTCCATCCGAAAAGTGTAGCCAGATAGCCAACCATCACAGCGGAAAAAGCCCCGCCCACATTACCCCAGGTATTCATCACCGAAGAAACCGAGCCGCTGAAGTCGCCGCCGATATCGATGCAGATCGCCCAGGATACCGAAACCGTGAGTTCCAGTCCCGCGAGCGCGATCGTCAGACAAATTATCGCCGTAATGGCGCTGGCCGTCAAAACGCCCGGTAACAGTGCGATCCCGGCAATGGTGAAGCCGCAGATCGAAACCATCAGCCGGCCACGGCGGAGGTCGTTCCAGCGGTGGGCCCACCGGTCCGACAACAATCCGCCCACCACATTGGTCACCGTCGCCGCCAGCAGGGGGAGGCTCGCCCACCCCGTTCCGAGTTGGGTAAAGTGGCGTGCTTCGCGCAGGTATGTCGCAAACCAGGCCAGATACAACCACAGCACCCAGCCATAACAGAAATAAATCGTGCTCAGATACCACAAATCGCGGCTGCGTAGAATTGCCTTCCAGGGCACGACGCGTCGCACACTGGACGGAATGCTGGAGCTTGCAGTTCCTAAAATCGCCAACTCTTCGGCGTTGATGCCGGGATGATCGGGCGGAAAATCACGATAATACGCGTACCACACCATGGCCCACACGATACCCACCGCGCCGAAAATGTAGAATACCGGCCTCCAGCCAGACAGTGCGATCAGGGCAACCACCAGGGCCGGAGCTAGAGCCGCGCCCAGCCGCGAACCGGAATGTTGGAATCCCTGTCCGAAAGCGCGCCGCCTGACCGGCAGCCAGCGCACCAGGGCGCGCGAACCGGCCGGGAACGCGGCCGCTTCGCCCATGCCAAACAAAAACCGCGTGGCGGCTAACGAAAAGGCGCTGAACGTGAACCCGGTAGCCGCCGTGAAAACCGACCACCACGCCATGGCCGCGGCCAGAATAATGCGCGCGCCGAAGCGGTCGGCCATCCAACCGCCGGGTACTTGACACAAAGCGTACGACCAGTTGAACGCCGAAATCGCCCAGCCCATGGAGATCTTATCCACGTGGAATTCGCGCATAATGGTGGGGGCCGCGGCGCCGATGGCACCAC
Source organism: Candidatus Solibacter sp. (assembly GCA_017883355.1). Classification (GTDB taxonomy): domain Bacteria; phylum Acidobacteriota; class Terriglobia; order Bryobacterales; family Bryobacteraceae; genus Solibacter. Next base: position 1,019 of record JADGNS010000264.1, on the reverse strand, counting down.
GTTCCATGAACATCAGGAACGCCATCAGGAAAGTCAGGCCCAATACGCGGTAGCGCACCTGGCTCGCGGGAGGAGGTCTGGCTGAATCGGCCGGTCCTTTGGGCAGCAGTTCGGAATTTTGCGGAATATTGATCATACCCGGCACCACAATGTTCCGGAGTTGCTAGCGGGGTACGCCGCCATCCCTGTCCCCGGCAGGCGCTTCGTATCAGTGTTGAATTGCCAGCAGCTTGACATTCTTAAACTCGATCGGGAATTTCTGGTATTGCAGCCGGATGCGGCCGGCGGAGAACTGCGAGTCCCGAACGTCCAGCGTTTTTGTACCGTTCAGGACCACCACGAGGCGATCGCCGTTGGCGGTAATCTCGTAGTGGTTCCACCGGTCCGGAATGAACTTGAACTCCCCGTCGGTCTTGCCTGTCCCTACGATCGAACCTGTGTTGTAGCCCGCCGGCTGCGCCTTCCAAATCTGCACCTCGTAGCCGGCGTTGCCCTCGGGAGAGCGGATATAAACGCCGCTGTTGGTGTCTTCGCCGGTTCTGAAATCGACCGTGAGGACGAAATCCTTGTAGCTCTCCATCGATATCAGATAGCCGGCAGGCTCCCCACACGGTGAGAGCGTACCATCGACGACGTCCCAGTGGGAAGCGCCCGCGCTAAGGGGAGCCTGCCCTTGCGAAGTGGAGCAGGCCCGCGGATTGGAGCCGACCGCCGGCGCAGCGCCCGGTTGCGCGGGAGCTTTCGCCTGCTTGGGCGCGCCGCCTCGCGCGGCGGCGCCGCCGGCCGGGCCAGCGGCCTGCGGCACGGCCGAATCCCAGCCGTTCAGGGTCTTGCCGTCGAACAAGAGCACCCACCCCGCTGCCTTCTCCTGGGGAGTCAGAACATTGTCCGCGCCGAACAGCCCCGCGGTCAGAGCGAGCATCATGCCAATCGAACGTGCGCAGGTTTTCATAGGTCTTATGCTCCCGTGTTACCACGGCATCTGGCGGTTGGTGAATTTGCGGCCGATCTCGGCGGTC
>JADGNS010000263.1 GCA_017883355.1 Candidatus Solibacter sp. | reverse complement strand
CGACCTCCACTGGCTTCAAGAGCCTGGTGCGCAACAATATTGAGCTTCGCGTGGGCGACCATATAGATCTGGACCTCCAGCTCGAGCTCGGCCAAGCTTCGGAATCCGTGGAAGTAACTGCCGAAGCTCCGATGCTGGAGACGGCCACCGCCACTTCGGGCACCGTCATCGATAAATCGTCCGTGGCGTCCCTGCCCATGCTGGGCCGCAACCCTTTTTCGCTGATGCAATATGCCGGCGGGGAAGTTCACTCGGCAGTTTCGTCGGCCAGCGGAGCGGAACGGCCCTTTGACAACGGAGGGATGGACACTTATTCCATCAACGGCGGACAGCGAATGACCAACGAGTTTCTGCTGGACGGCTCTCCCAACACCACTACCGAAGGCAGTTCGCCGACGAACCTCGGGTTTGTGCCTCCGCCCGACGCGGTCGGAGAATTCAAGATGCAGTCTAACCTGTACGATGCCGAATACGGCCGCACCGGCGGCGGCGTGGTCAACGTCAGCCTGAAGAGCGGGACGAACGATTATCACGGCTCGGCATACTGGTACCTGCGCAACGACAAATTGAACGCCAACAGCGTGCAATCGAATGCTGCCGGCATCCCCCTGAGCGCGTTCCGCTGGGCCCAACCGGGCGCCCAGTTCCAGGGCCCGGTGGTTTTGCCCCACCTCTACAATGGCAAGAACAAATCGTTTTTCATGTATAGCATCGAGCTGGTGCGCAGCAGCGTACCGCGGCCCAGCAGCCTGATCGTTCCCACGGCCCTGGAGCGCCAGGGCAACTTCTCCCAGACCCTGTACAACGGGAAGCCGATCGCGATCTACGATCCGCTGACCACGCTTCTGGTGTCGACGGGCGTGTACCAGCGCACTCCCTTTGCGGGCTCACAGTTGCCTTCATCGAGAATCAATCCTCTGGCCAGCAAACTGATGACGTACTGTCCCCTGCCGAACGGCGTGGCCGCGCGCGGACTGGCCAACCTGACGGTGGCGCCGAATGCCACCACAGACGCCTATAACGCGCACACCTTCCGCTTCGACCAGGTGGTATCTACCAACAACCGCTTCTTCTTCAGCTTCGACCGGGGCAACCGCAACGAGTTAGGCGGATTGGGTGGCGGACGCCAGGCGTTCTTTGCGATCGGGCATCCGGAAGCCGCCAATACTTATAATCACTGGCGCGTCAATCACGGCGCCGTGCTCAACTGGACCAGCCTGCTTTCTCCGACCTGGGTATCCACCACCCGCGCCAGCTTCCAGCGGCATCAGTTTGCCATCGTGGACATGGGTTTTGGCTACGATCCCACGGCCATTGGCTTTTCGGCGGGCCTTGTGTCTCAAATGCAGGCCCCGAGTTTCCCGGCGGTCTCGGTTAGCAATTACACGCAGTTGGGCCGCAACGGCTCGACCCTGAATTTCAGCAATACCTACGCCGTCGGCGAGACCCTCAGCAAGGTGCTGAAGGACCACTCTTTGAAGATAGGCGGCGAAATGCGCGCCATGCGCACCAATGTTACCGCCCCCACCGGCATGGGCAGCCTCGGGGCCACCCTGGGCTTCACGCAAGCCAACCCGCTGACGGGCGATGCCGCTTCCGGCGACGCGATGGCGTCACTCCTGCTCGGTTATTTGAGCAGCGGGACCAACAGCTACAACAACAAGCCCGCCTGGGGCAATCACTACTATGTGTTCTTCCTGCAGGACGACTGGCGGATCAACCGGAAACTGACGCTGAACTTCGGGATGCGTTGGGACTACGAATCGCCGCAAACCGATCGGTACAACCGAAATGTCATCGGCTTCGATCCCTCGACTCCCAGCCACGTCGGCTCCCCGACGGGACCGATCGTATTTGGCGGTTGGCTGTTCGCTACGCCGGACCGTAGGTTCGCCTATCACCGCGATCTGAATAACTTCCAGCCGCGTATCGGCCTGGCCTATCAGATTTCTGGGAAATTCGTCTTCCGCGGCGGTTGGGGCATGTCCTATCTGCCGACGCTCGACTACCCGCCCACCAGCGGCTTCAGCACGTCCACCCCGCTGGTCTCCTCCGCCGATGGCGGCATCACGCCGCTCCAGTTCGCCGGTGGCGGCCCTGGTGCCGGGCGTCTCACGAATCCCTATCCGGACGGCATCAACCATCCGGCGGGGAGCTCGCTAGGGCTGCAGAGTTTTCTGGGCCAGAGCATCACCTATATCAACCCGAACCGGAACATTCCGTTTGTACACAGCTTCTCCGCGGGTTTCCAGTATCAACTGCCCATCCGGGTTCTTCTCGACCTGTCGTATGTCGGGAGCCGGACCCGCGGCCTCGAAGTCGGCAAGAATCTGGACCAGATTACCGCAAGCCAGTACACGTCCACTGGCGCCGCGCTGCTGGCAACCCAGCCGAACCCCTACTCGGGCCTGCTTCCGGGCTCTAGCCTGAACAACCCTACGGTCACGCTGCAGCAGGCGATGCTGCCCTACCCGCAATTCACGGGAGTCACGGAGAACGGCCGCAATGTGGGCGCTGCATCGTATAACTCCATGCAGGTGAAACTGGAGAAGCGGCTGTCCGCCGGACTCTATGTCCTGTTCAATTACACGTTCTCGAAGAACATGACCCGGAACACGTACCTGAACGGCGGATACGACCAGGTCGGCCAACTGGCGCGCATCATCAGTGCCGACGATATCCCGCACAATACCAACCTCAGCTTCACCTACCGGATTCCCTTCGAAGGCAAGGGTATCGAGAAGGCGGTGCTCGGCGGATGGCAGGTGGCAGGCAACTTCAGTTGGATGAGCGGACCGTTGATGAGCACCAGCGGCGTGTTCTCGACGGGTGTGAACCCGAAACTCGCTAACCCGACCTTCCAGCGCTGGTTCAACACCTGCACGATCAACACTTCGGGCAAGCGCCAGAACTGCGCCAGTGACAGCGAGGCGGCGGCGTGGATCATCATGCCTCCCTACACCCTGACCACCTTGAGCCCGCGCTCGACGGCGCTGCGGCAGTACCGCCCGATGCAGAACAACTTATCCCTGTTCAAGAGCTTCACGATATGGGAGAGGCTGAAAGCGGAATTCCGGGCGGAAGCATTCAATGCGTTCAACACTCCCGAGTTCGGGGCAGCGAATACCACATCGAGTTCGGCCCTGTTCGGAAGCGTCACCAATACGCAAGCTAACGACCCGCGCGCCATTCAGGCGGCGTTGCGGTTGACGTTCTAACCCGCGAGGTGGCGGGAGTTTCGGCTCCCGCCGCCTCATTGATTCCGGCCGAGATTCCCCACCATGAAAAGAACCCGCATAGCAGGTGTCATGGGCCTCGCGACGATGGGGCTGTTAGCCCTCGTATTCGCGCAGAGCCCCGCCGATCCGCTCGAACAAGGTTTCCAGCAACCCCCCAATTCCGCCAAGCCGCGAACCTGGTGGCACTGGACGAACAGTAATGTCACCAAGGAAGGCATAACCAAGGACCTGGAATGGATGAAGCGTGCCGGCATCGGCGGCTTCCAGTTGGCCGATGTCGCCAGCGGCTCCGGCCAGGTAGTGGAGAAGAAGATTGCCTTCGGTAGCCCGGAATGGCTGGATGCCGTGCGCCACAGTGCCGCCGAAGCCGAGCGCCTGGGGCTGGAGATGACCATCTTCAGTTCACCCGGCTGGAGCGAAACCGGCGGGCCGTGGGTGAAACCCGAGCAGGCCATGAAGAAGCTGGTGTGGAGCGAGACCACCGTGGAAGGGCCGCGCAGCTTCTCGGCAAAATTGCCGGCGCCGCCTTCCAACAATGGGCCTGTGCGCAACCTGCAAGGCGGGCGGGGGGGCAACGACCCCACATACTACGGCGACAGCGCCGTGCTGGCGTACCGCACCCCTTCCGGCGAGATCAAACCGGCCGACCTGCATCCCAAGGCCACCACGAACGCGGGACCGATCGATGCGGCGCCCCTGCTGGATGACGACCTGAATACGTCGGTCACCATTGCCGCTCCCGAAGGCGGCGGCCCGGCGTGGTTGCAGTACGAGTTCCCCGCGCCTTTCCACGCGCGGGCCATCAGCCTGGGCGGCCGCGGCATCCCGGTGGGCCGGGTGCTGGCGAGCGACGACGGCACCAGTTTCCGCACCGTGCTCGCGCTGCCGGGGCCGCAAGGCTATCACGGCGCGCAGGCGCGCACCTTCGCCTTTCCGGAAGTGAGCGCGAGATTCTATCGGATGGAGTTGACGGGCGCTCCGCTCTCGCCGGCCGCGGTGATCGCCAATGGTCCGGTGCTGCCGGCCAAACAGTTTGTCCTCACGGAGGCCATCCTGCATTCCGGCGCGCGCGTGCATCGCTGGGAAGACAAGGGCGGCTTCGGCAGCCTGATGGACGAATATGAGTCCAGCCCCACGCCGGCGGTCCCGGCGGCTTCGGCCATCGCGCGCTCGGGAGTCATTGACCTGACCTCCAAAATGAGCAAGGAGGGCGCCCTCAACTGGGATGTTCCGACGGGCCAATGGACGGTTCTGCGGATGGGCTACTCGCTCACCGGCGCGAAGAATCGCCCAGCCGTGGCGGCGGGCTTGGGCTACGAGGCCGACAAACTCAGCCGCAAGCACATGGAGTCCTATTACCACGGGTATGCCGATCCCATCGCCAAGGCACTCGGACCGCTGTTTGGAAAGAGCCTGGGCTACATGCTGATCGATAGCTGGGAAGCCGGAATGCAGAACTGGACCGAGGACATGATCGGCGAATTCCATAAGCGGCGGGGCTACGATCCCACTCCCTACCTTCCGGTGCTGGCCGGCCGCGTGGTGGAGAGCGCCGAAGCCAGCGACCGTTTCCTGTGGGATTTCCGCCGCAACCTGGCGGACATGTACGCGGATTACCACTACGGGACCATGGAGGACATGCTCAAGAAGGACGGGATGGGCAGCTACTCGGAAGCGTCCGGAGTCGCCCTGGAGATCCTCGAAGACACCCTGCTGAACAAGAGCAAGGTGGACATCCCGATGGGCGAATTCTGGGTGCGCGCGCTGCATCCGGAGTCCATGTACTACCAGGATGTTCGCGGTGCGGCTTCGGCGTCGCATGTCTACGGCAAGAAACTGGTGGCCACCGAGTCGTACACGGGCGGCGGTTATGAGGCGCCGTACACGCTGAAGCGGATCGGCGATTACTGGTTCGCGCAAGGCGTCAACCGGATCGTGTTTCACACCTCCGCGCACCAGCCGCTCGATACCAAGCCCGGCAATACCATGGTGGGCACGCACATCAACCGCAACATCACCTGGGCCGAACAGGCGAATCCGTTCATGACCTACCTGGCGCGGAATTCGTTCATGCTGCAGCAGGGATTGTTCGTGGCCGACCTGGCCTACCTGTTAGGGGAAGGCGCTCCCTCCACCATGCCCTTCTGGGGGCGCGGCCTGGAGCCGGCGCCGCCCGAGGGCTACGACTACGATTACATCAACACGGATGTCCTGCTGAACCGCATGACGGTGGCCGAGGACGGCCGCGTGGTGCTGCCCGACGGCATGAGCTATCGCGTGCTGGTGCTGCCCCAGATCGACCGCATGACCCTGCCGGTGTTGCGTAAGCTGCGCGATCTGGTAGCGGGCGGCGCCACCGTGATCGGCCCCCGGCCGGCGAAATCGCCGAGTCTCGCCGGATATCCCAACGCGGACGCGGAAGTACAGGCCATGGCCGAGGACGTCTGGGGCGACGTGGACGGTGTCACCCGGACCCAGCGAGCCTATGGGAAGGGCAAGGTGGTTTGGGGCCTGCCGCCGGCGGACGTGCTCACCGCGCTGCGCGTTCCCAGGGATGTCGATTGCAGCCGCGCATTGGATGCCAAGGTGAACTGGATTCACCGCCGCGCCGGCAATGCCGACATCTACTTCGTCGCCAACGGGTCGGATAAGGCGCAGGACGTTGACGCCCGCTTCCGCGTGGGCGGCAAAGAGGCGGAACTCTGGCACCCCGACACAGGCGCCATCGAGGCGGCAGCCTACGCCGTGGCGGATGGCCGCACAACGGTGCCGCTGCACCTTTCGGCGCGCGAGTCGGTTTTCGTGGTGTTCCGGCGGCCCGAGGCAGCTCCCTCGCGCACGTCTGCGCAGGAATCCCGCACGCCCGCCGGCACCGTGAGCGGGCCATGGGAAGTCAGCTTCCCGCCGAATTTCGGCGCGCCGGCCAAAATACAGCTCGCCAGGCTGCAGTCCTGGAGCGCGAACGAGGATAGCGGCATCAAGTACTTCTCGGGAACCGCCACTTATACCAAGGCCCTGCAGGCTCCCCCGGCCTGGTTCCGGCCTGGCACCAGGCTGCTGCTCGACCTCGGCACGGTCAAGGATCTCGCCGAGGTGTCGCTCAACGGCAAGGCGCTGGCCTCATTGTGGAAGCCGCCCTATCAGGTAGACGTGACCGGCGTGCTGAAACCGGGCGTCAACCAGTTGGAGGTGAAGGTCACCAACCAGTGGACGAACCGGCAGATGGGCGACCGGCTCGGGCCTCCGGAGAAGGCGGTCCTGGCGCCGGCCGGCGGTCGCGGCGGCGGTTTCGGCGCGGCCCCGCAGGGTCCCCTCGAGTCTGGCCTGATCGGTCCGGTGACGGTGGTTGTGCTCGATAAATCTCAGGTTGCCGACGCTCCCCCGGACAGCATCGCGGGCATCCCGGTCAACTATACGGAGGCCCTCACCGGCAGATACAATCTGCCGGATCCTCTCGTGCTCGCGAGCGGCGCGCCGGTGCAGGACGCGAAGACCTGGAACGAGGTCCGGCGGCCGGAAATTGTGCGTCTCTTCGAAGACAACCAATACGGCCGCAGCCCGGGGCGTCCGGCC
>JADGNS010000262.1 GCA_017883355.1 Candidatus Solibacter sp. | reverse complement strand
GCAGGCGCTCCCGCCTGCCAACTCCCGATCGAGCCCCGGTTGGCAGGCGGAAGCGCCTGCCCCACCTTGCACAAGGCGGAGTCGGCGGGGATTTATGCCACGCGGCGGAATCGCTTACCATGGGGAAAACATGAAGGTGCTTCCGGCAGTTATTTTCACCGCCACTTTGTGCGCGCAGAACTGGGCGCCCCAGACCAGCGATACGCGCGCCTCGCTGCGCGGTGTCAGCGCGGTCGACGCCCGCTCCGTGTGGGCCGGCGGCAGCGGCGGCACATACCTGGTGACTACCGATGCCGGCATCACCTGGCGCGCCGCCAAAGTCCCCGGCGCCGAGGCGCTGGATTTCCGCGGTATCCGCGCCATCGACGCGCGCACGGTCTACCTGGTGAGCACCGGCTCGGGCGACAAATCCCGCATCTACAAAACCACGGACGCCGGCGAGCACTGGACGTTGCAGTTTACTGAGGCCGATCCCAAAGGCTTCTTCGATGCCATCGCTTTTTGGGATGCGCAACACGGCATCGTGGTGGGCGACCAACTCGACGGCAGCGCCGAGGCCCGCACCACCAATGACGGCGGCGCTACCTGGCAGCGGCGCACTACGCCCGCGGCGCTGCCCAACGAGGGCTCCTTCGCCGCCAGCAACACGTGCCTTGCGCTGTTCGGCAAGCGCGACGCATGGTTCGGCACCGGAGGGCTCGGCGCCGCCCGCATCTTTCATTCCAAGGATCGCGGCCGCACGTGGACCGTCGCCACCACTCCGATCCGCAACGATGGCGCCGCGGCCGGCATCTTCTCCCTCGCCTTTGCCGACGTCCGCCATGGCATCGCCGTAGGCGGCGATTACTCCAAGGACAAGGAAGACCGACAGAACATCGCCCTCACCTCCGACGGCGGACGCACGTGGCAGGCTCCAACGGGCGCCGGCCCCAAAGGCTTCCGTTCCGCCGTCGCCTGGCTGCCCGTGTACAAGGTCTGGATCGTGACCGGCACCTCCGGGTCCGATATCTCCCGTGACGACGGCAAGACGTGGAAACTCTTCGACAGCGGCGCGTACAACGCCATGAGCTTCGTCCCTGGCGGCGACGGATGGGCGGTGGGCCCGCAAGGCCGCGTCGCGCGTTTCCAGCCGCCCGCAGAATAACCCATGCTCAAAGCCCAGGGCATCACCAAACGCTACGGATCGAGCACCGTGCTGGAGGACGCCGGCTTCATCGTCCACGAGGGCGAAGTTCTCGGCTTGATCGGCCCCAACGGCGCCGGCAAAACTACGCTCTTCGAATGCCTCGCCGGCCTGCTTCCTACCGACGCGGGCAGCGTCGAGTTCCGCGGCGAGCCGCTGCCCGCCGGCCGCCGCAAGCGTGCGCTCTTCTACCTGCCGGATGGCATTCGCCCTTGGGCCGACCAGCCCGTCGATTGGGTGCTCGCTTTCTTCGAAGCTCTCTACGGCAGGCCGCGAGGCGCAGGCGCCGCGCTGGCCGCCGAACTCAAGCTCGATCGTCTCCTGAAATCGCGCATCGGCGCGCTCTCCAAGGGCGAAGCCAAGCGCGTCCTGCTGGCTCTCGGCCTGCTCACGCCGCAGCCCCTGCTGCTGTTGGACGAGCCTTTCGACGGCCTCGATTTCCGCCAGACGCGCGACGTCATGGCGCTGTTGCGCACCTTTCCCGCGCGCGGCCGCACCTTGTTCGTCTCGATTCACCAACTGGTGGATGCGGCCCGCATGTGCGACCGCCTGGTGCTGCTCAGCCGCGGCCGTGTGGTGGGCGTGGGCACGCTGCCCGAACTGCGCGCGCTGGCCGGTCTCGCCGACGCGCCGGGCGCCGGACTCGAGGAGGTCTTCCTTGCCCTCACGTAGATTCCGCTGGCTCGCCGCCAAGGAATTCCGCGAGCTGATGGCCTCCCGCGCTTTTTGGTTGTTGCTCCTGATGATCGGCCCCCTGGTGGGTCACGGCTTCATCACCGCCGTGGATAGCTACGCCGAAGCCAGCGGGATCGCCGGCGGACCCGCCGCGCTCGCCCAGGGACTCAGCCCGCTCGACGGCATCCTGGTGCCCACCTTCGGCGCCTACGATCTGGCCGTCACGCTGCTGTTCCCGTTCGTCGCCATCCGCCTGGTGGCCGCCGAAAAGGCCAGCGGGGCATGGAAGCTCCTGCTGCAATCGCCCGCCTCTTGCGGCGCCATGCTGCTCGCCAAAGGACTCACCCTGCTCACCGGCTGGTCGATCGCCTGGATTCCGGGGCTCGCCGCGCTGGTCCTCTGGAAACTCTACGGCGGAACGCTGTACGCGCCGGAGGTGCTGAATCTGCTGCTGGGCCACCTGCTGCGCGTCGTGCTGGCCGCCGGCATCGCCGTCGCCGCCGCCGCTATCGCCAACGGGGCGGCCTCCGCCGCCATCGCGACGCTCGGTTTCACGGTGGGCACGTGGGCCCTGGAGTTCATCGCCGCGGGCCGCGGCGGCGCGCTACAGAAGCTGGCGTCCTACACGCCCACTTCGGCCTTGCGCGTCTTCGAACAGGGACAGTTGCGGCTGTCCACGGTGCTGGTCACAATCGCCATCGGCATCGCCGGATTTGCGCTCGCCGCCGTCTGGCTCCACCAGGGCCGCCCGGTCCGCGCGCGCCTGGCCGCCGGGTTCGCCACGCTGCTGGTATTCAGCCTCACCGTCGCTGCCGCCTCGCGTCTGCGCCCCGCCTGGGACCTTAGCGAGAATCGCCGCAATTCGTTCTCCGCCGCCGACGAGAGCGCTCTTGCCCGCATCCGCCAGCCCCTGCGCGTCACCGTCTTCCTCTCCCCCGAAGACCCGCGCCTTCTGGACCTGGACCGCAACATCCTCGCCAAGCTCGCCCGCATCCTGCCGGAAGTCGAAATCGTCCATGCCGCCCACTCCCGCGCCGGCCTCTTCGAAGCCCCCGGCGATCATTACGGCGAAGTCTGGTATGAACTGGCCGGCCGCAAATCCATGACCCGCTCCACCACGGAACAGATCGTGCTCGACAATCTCTATCAACTGGCGCAGGTGCCGCCGCCGGTCCGCAACGAAAGCGAATTCCCAGGCCATCCGCTGCCCGCCACGCCGCGCGGCGCCGCCTGGCTCTACTACGCCTTCTTTCCACTTGCCACAGGCCTCGCCGGATGGGTACACTTGCGGAACTGGAGCTAATCCGTGAAACGAATAACTACTATCGCCTCCGTAGTTTGCGCGCTCTCCGCCAGTTTTTTCGCGCTCGCCCAACCCAAGTCCGTCAAGATCGACGTGACCGCCGAGAAAGCCGGCGCCGAGCCCACCCATTTCATTCCCATCGTGGGTAACTGGATCGTGACCAGGGACGGCGCGAAGAACGTATTGATGGTGGACGGCCGCCAGTGGAAGCGCGGCGATCCCTCCGGCGGTCTGGCCGATAAGGCCCGCGCGATTTACGGTGCAAAACACGAAGACTTCATCGACAACGTGAAGGCGTTCGCCTACTTCCCGTACGCCATCGCGCAGGGCGTCGACGACTTCCGCAACGGCGAAATCTCCATGCGCTTTCAGATGGTGGAAGGCGCGCTCGATAGCTGCGCCGGCATCCTCTTCAACGTCAAACCCAACGGCGATTACCTGACGGTCCGATTCAACGGCAAGGAGGACAACCTGGTGCTGTGGACCTTCAACAAAGGCACGCGCAAGTTCGTCAAGAAAGGCGCCGAGGACATGCCGCTGCAGCGGAAAGAGTGGTACGCCATGAAGATCGCCGTGCAGGGAACTAAGTTAGAGGGCTATCTCAATGGGAAGAAGCTTCTCGATTACACTCTGCCCGAGCCCGTCACGGGCAAGGTGGGGGTCTGGTCGAAGACCGACAGCGTGAGCCTGTTCGACGATTTCACGGTGGTTCCGCAGTAGGACGGACCATCGTTTTTCGTGGTCTGTCACGGGGCGGGAAAGCACGGCTGGTTGACAGACGACACAAACCGATCGTCTGTCCCACATGGCTCTCCCGAGGGGTGACTGCGCAGTGCCGTCCCTGCGGCATTTCGCCGCCCATGCCCCAAGGCGATTCGGACCCCTTCGCACTAACTCCTTCCCCACAAACAACTTGCCACGCTCGCCGGAACGGCGGGCGGATTGCATACGTCACAACACCATGCAGACGCACCAGAGGGCCGTTAAAGCCAGCACCTCAGTCCCGTCGCTCGACGGACTCTACTCCGATCACGTCAACCCGCAGTGGGTCAAGCTGCTCAACATTCTGCAGATGAATGTGCACTACGAGCGCTGCACCGCCGCCGAACTCTTCACCGTGGACGGCCGCCGCTTTCTGGATTTCCTCTCGGGCTACTGCGTTCACAACACCGGACACAACCACCCCGCCATCGTCGCCGCACTCAAGGAGGAACTGGATCGCTCCGGCCCCGCCATGCTGCAGAGCCACGTGCCGCAACTAGCCGCGCAACTCGCGGAGCGCCTGGTACAACTCGCCGGCGGCAGACTGCGGCGCGTCTATTTCACCAGTTCCGGCAGCGAGGGCGTGGAGACGGCCATCAAGTTCTCGCGCGCTCACACCCGCCGCGACGGACTGCTGTACGCCAACGGTGCGTTCCATGGATTGAGCTGCGGCGCCATCTCGTTGATGAGCGATCCGTTCTGGAGCGAGGGCTTCGGCCCCATGCTGCCCGGCACCCAGGGCGTGGAGTTCGGCGATCTCAAGGAGTTGGAGCGGCATCTGGCGACGCGCAAGTTCGCCGCCTTCATCGTGGAGCCGGTGCAGGCCGAAGCGGGCATCCGCGTGCCGGAGCCTGGCTACCTGCTGGCCGCGCAGGAACTCTGCCGCCGTTACGGCACCCTCTTCGTGCTGGACGAAGTGCAGACCGGCATGTACCGTACCGGACCGTTTCTGGCCGCGCACCGCTTTGAGGTTGAGCCCGATATGGTGATTCTGGCCAAGGCGCTCTCCGGCGGATTGATTCCGGTGGGCGCGGTGCTCATGAGCGAAGCCGTCAGCGACTCCGTTTTCAGCTCCCTCAAACGCTCCATGGTGCACGCCTCCACGTTCGGGGAGAACGCGCTCGCCATGCGCGCCGGGCTGGCCACGCTCGACGTGTTGGAGCAGGATGGCCTGGGCGAACGTGCCTCCCGGCTGGGCGTGGGCCTTCGCCAGGAACTGACCCATGCGCTCGCCCCTTATGAAATGGTAGGCGCCGTGCGCGGTCTCGGCATGCTCAGCGGCATCGAATTCACCGCGCCACGGTCGCTTGTCCTGCGCGCCGCTTTCGAGGGCTTCCGCCGCATTCACCCGGCGATGTTCGGCCAGATTCTGGTGATGCGCATGTTCCGCGATAAGGGTTTCCTCACCCAGATCTGCGGCAACAACTTCATGGTGCTGAAAGTGGCGCCGCCCCTGGTGGTCACCGAGCTGCAACTGCAGGAATTTGTCGCGGCCATTCGCGACGTGGTGGATCTCATGCACAACTCCAGCACCTTCTGGACTGAGGCACTCGGCCTCGTCCGGCGCGTAGTCAATGTGTAATCGATGACGCCGCTACCGCGCACTACCGATCTCTTCGTGATTGGCGGCGGCCCGGCCGGTCTGGCCGCCGCGATCGCCGCGCGCCGCCGCGGCCTGGTGGTCACGCTTGCCGATTGCTCCGTGCCGCCCATCGATAAGGCCTGCGGCGAAGGCATCATGCCCGATGGCCTGGCCGCCGCGCGTTCGCTCGGTTTCGATTTGGACGAGGCCCAGGGACACCCGTTTCGCGGCATCCGTTTCTGCGATCGCGATTCCGCCGTCGAGGCCGCTTTCCCCAACGGACACGGACTCGGCATGCGCCGCACCGCGCTGCATCAGATGATGGTGAATCTGGCCATCGACGCCGGCGTCCGTCTGGCGTGGGGCGTGCGCGTTACCGGCATTACCGCGGAGGGCGTTATCGCCGATGACCGCCTGGTGCGCGCCCGCTGGATCGCCGGCGCCGATGGCGGCCACTCGCCTGTGCGCCGCTGGGCGGGCCTCGATGCCTGCCACCATGAGAGCCGCCGCTTCGGATTCCGCCGCCACTACCGCGTAGCCCCGTGGAGCCAGTACATGGAGATCCACTGGGGCGACCGCTGCCAGCTCTACGTCACGCCGGTCGCCGATGACGAGGTCTGCGTAGTACTGATCTCGCGCGATCAGCACCTGCGCCTGGAAGATGCGCTGCCCGGCTTTCCCGCGGTAGAGCGCCGTCTGGCTGCCGCCAACGCGTCCAATCTCCAGCGCGGCGGAGTCACCGCGTCGCGCCGCCTCAAAGCCGTATGCCGAGGCAATGTGGCGCTGGTGGGCGACGCTTCCGGCTCCGTCGATGCCATCACCGGGGAAGGGCTCTGCCTCCTCTTCCAACAAGCCGTGGCGCTCGCCGGAGCGCTCGAAGCCGGCGATCTCGCGCCATACCAGGCCGCGCACCGCCGCATCGGCCGCCGTCCCGAGTTTATGGCCGACCTGATGCTGCTGCTGGACCGGACGGGCGGCTTGCGCTCGCGCGCCTTTCGCGCGCTTGCCGGACGGCCGAGTCTCTTCGCCGGCATGCTCGCCATGCACGTCGGCGAAATCTCGACTACGAAGTTCCTTACCAACGGGCTGGCCCTCGGCTGGCGAATGCTTACCTTATGAAAAAACTGATGCGTCTGTTCGTCCCTGTCTGTGTGTCCGCCGTCCTGCTGGCCGCCGGAGAATCCGTCCCCTCGCTGCCGAGGTCGCTCGCCATCGACCCCGCGCAGACCAAGGTGGAGTTCACCCTCGGCAGCCTGCTGCACACGGTCCACGGGGACTTCCATCTCAAGCGCGGTACGCTGCGCTTCGA
>JADGNS010000261.1 GCA_017883355.1 Candidatus Solibacter sp. | reverse complement strand
GGCCGCCGCAATGCCCGGTCCGGCCTCCGTGAACAACTCCTCAAATCGCCCGTTCCCGAGGTTGCGAAACAGGATCGGCGGCGTACGGTACGGATACTTTGGCAGCTTCTTCTCGACTTCGGGGTACACGCTTCCCGTGACCCAGAAGAGATCCGGTCGTCCGTCGTTGTCGAGATCGACGATACCGGCACCCCAACTGACGAAGCGCGTTTCCACGCCGAGCCCGGAGCGGATGGTCACGTCGGTGAAACCAGCCTTCATGTGGTTGGCGTACAGCGCGGGGGTGTCCTCCGTGAAGTGGGTCTTCAAAATGTCCAACTGGCCATCCAGGTTGAAGTCTCCGATTCCCAGCCCCATGCCGGCCTGCTCCTGCCCGTCTTCGTTCAGCGCCACCCCCATTTCCAGGCCGGATTCCTTGAACGTCCCGTCATGCTGGTTGCGGAAGAAGAGACTGGGGGTGGAATCGCATGCCACATAGATGTCCGGCCACCCGTCGTCGTTAAAATCCGCGGCGACGGCCGTCAATCCGTAGCTGCCGGTGGCTGAGGCGATTCCCGCACGGACACTGACATCCGTAAAGGTGCCGTCTCCGTTGTTGTGGTACAGCGAGTGCGTGTCCGCGGGCAGCCCGCGGGGGCCGCAATTCACCAGGACGCCTTTGAAGTTACACTCCGGCGCCTGCCCCGCGGGCGGGATCTTCTTGGGATCGAATCGCATGTACCGCGAAACGAAGAGGTCCAGTTTTCCGTCGCGGTCATAGTCGACGAAAGTGCAGCCCGTGCTCCATCGGACTTCCGCGCCCAGTAGGCCCGCCTCGCGCGTCACGTCCGTGAACGTGCCGTCGCCGTTGTTCCGGTAGAGAATGTTATGGCCCCAACAGGTGATGAAGATATCTTCGAAGCCGTCGTTGTTGTAGTCACCGACCGTCACGCCGCAGGCCCAGCCGGTCCGCGTAAGGCCGGCCTTCGCGGTTACGTCGGTGAACGTACCGTCGCGGTTATTATGGTAAAGCCGGTTCGTCGCCCCGGGAGGTGCCCCTTCCCAGCGGGTGCCGGAGAGCAGAAAGATATCGAGCCAGCCGTCATTGTCATAGTCGAGAAACGCCGCGCCGCAGCCGATGGCTTCCAGGATGTAATCGTTGCGTTCGACTCCGCCATAAATGACCGGCGCGGTCAGTCCCGCTTTGGCCGCCACATCCGTGAACGACGCGTCAAACGGCAGTCCGGACGACTTCCCTCTCGGGGTCGGCGTCACGCCTCGCGAGGACATTTGGCCGCGCCCCACCAGAGGGACGGCGAGAAGGCTCATGCAGGCCCGGCGTGTCAAACGGAGGGAGTTCATAGGATGGGAGAAGTGAATCGTAGTATACAGCAAGCCGGCGGGACCGGTCCCGCCGGCCGATGCGGTATTCTTCGAAGGACGGGGAGGTGCCCGATTCCAGAACTTGTCCGATTCGCGGTGTTGGGTTTGGTCCTGTTGCTGTCCGCGGCCGTACCTTCGTATCCGGCGTCCGAGGACGATGCCGTTCGTTCCATTACCGCCGCCTTGCGCGCCAGGCACTTTCAGGAGGCTCTGGATCTGGCCCGGGCCGCGCGACGCACCGCGCCGAAGGAGGTCCGAATCCTGGTCCTCGAAGGCATGGCGCTGACTGGCCTGCGTAAGGATGGCGAGGCGCTCGCCGTGCTCCAATCCGCCATGGAGATTTCTCCCGACTACCTTCCCGCCCTGGAGGCCGCCGCGGAAATCGAGTATCGGCGGGGCAATCCCGAAGCAGCGGCTCTGCTGGAACGTCTGCTGGTGCTGCGCCCCACAGAGCCGACGGCGCACGCGATGCTGGGTGCGCTGGCATGGAAGAAGTCCGACTGCACGGGCGCGGTGCAGCACTTCAGCCTGGCAAAGGCGGTGATTGCCGCGCAGCCCGACGCCCTCCGCGAGTTCGGCGCCTGCCTGGTGAAAACCAAGCGATCGGAAGAGGCGGCCGGCGTTTTCCGGCAATTGATTGCCCTCTCGCCGCAGGACCGGCGCGCCCGCTACTCGCTGGCTATCTCTCTGATGGATGCGGCCCGCTTTCGCGACGCCATCGCCGCGCTCGCTCCGCTGGCCGTGGCCGGGAATCCGGACCCGATCGCGCTCGAACTCGTCTCCGCCGCGCATGAAGCGCTGGGAGAGACGCCAGAGGCCGTAGCCGTTTTGCGGCAGGCCGTGCTGCTCAGTCCGCGAAACCTGAATCTTTATCTGGATTTTGCCTCCCTGTCCTTCACGCATCAGTCGTTTCCGGTCGGAATCGACATGATCAATGCCGGCCTGACGCAGTTGCCGGACTCCGGAGCTCTGTATCTTGCGCGCGGCGTGTTGTATGTCCAACTCGCCGAATATGCCAAAGCCGATGCCGACTTCGACAAGGCGGAACGGCTCGATCCCAACCGTGCGCTGGGTTCCGTAGCCCGCGGCCTTTCGCAGATTCAGCAGAACAATCTCGACCAGGCGCTGGTTACCGTCCGTGCGCAGTTGAAGGTCAACTCCAAGGACGAATTCCTGCACTATGTCTTAGCCGAGTTACTGAGCCGGCAAGGTGCGCAAGCCGGCACTCCCGAGTTTCAACAGGCCTTGGATGCAGCCGTCGAGGCCGTCCGCCTGAAACCCGATTTCGTCCTCGCCCGCGACGTCTTGAGCCGGCTCTATCTGCAAGCCGGCGAGGTGGATAAAGCCATCGAGCAGTGCCGCCTCGCCCTACGCGACGACCCGTCGGACGACATGGCCCTTTACCGCCTGATCCGGGCGCTCCAATCCAGCGGACGCGAGGACGCTGCGGCCGAAGTCCCAGCGCTCTTGAAGCGCTTCACGGCGATGCGCGAAGAAGCGCGGCAACGCCAGGCGCTGGAGAGCAAGTACCGCCTGGTGGAAGGCCCACCCGCGGGCGCGCGCCAGTAAATCTGCTACCCCACCTGCCAGTACACGGAATAACGCCGGTCAAACAGGCTGTTGAGCGGAACCAGTGTCACGTCCTTCTTCTGCCCCGTAGTTCGAAACGTGAGTGGTTCGTCGGCCGGCTTGATCCAGGAACTGGGGTCCGCCCCCGAAGCTCGGAACGTGGGGATTACGATCCCGGGAACCGGCGGCGTGGTATTCGCCGGTCCGAGCGGCGAGCCGAATTGCTCGGTATTCGGCGCTCCCACGCGCAGATTAGGCCCGATGATGTGCGCTTCCGTGAGCCCCTCCCCGCCGAGGTCCCCCGCCAGCACCAGCGGTCCGTAGAGGAACGCCTGCATGGCCGGATCGTCCGGCATGGCCTGCACGTGCAAGTGCATGGGAAGTTCCATTTCGATCCGGTCTCCCGCCTTCCAGGTGCGCTTCAGCACGAGATAGCTGCCCGGGGCCGCCGACGCATCGAGCACCTTGCCATTCAGCTTCACCGAAGGGGCACTCTCGAGCCATCCTGGAATTCGCAGCCGGATGGCGAGTTCGCCCGCTCGCGCCGCGGTCACCGTCAGCGTAGTGCTCTGCGATGCCGGGTACTTCGTTTCCTGCCGGAGTTTGAAACCCTTCTCTGTCCAATCCAATTCCGAGGGGATGAACAGGTTGACGTACAGCCCGCCAGCGTCGCGCCAATAAATGCTGTCGTTGAGCTTCGAGTATTCCTCGACGCCCGACCCGGTACAGCACCAGAACGTCTGGTCCTCCGTGCCGAACGTCTTCCAAACTCCAGGAGTCAGGGAGAGGTAATACTGCGTATATCCCGTCTTAGGCCGGATGGTGCCGATCCGGTGATTGAGCAGTAAGTGCTCGTAATAGTCGAAGTAACTGGGGTTCGGACTCCAACTGTACAGGTGCCGGGCCAGCTTGAGCATGTTATACGCACAGCAGCACTCGGCCGTATTCGTGCTGAGCTTGAGTTCCGTGGCGAGGCGCCGCGGCGGGGCCAGCCACGACTCGGCATTGCTGGTGCCGCCCGTAACATAAGTGCGCGCGGTGGTCACTTCCTGGAAGAAATAGTCCGCCACGTCGTGGAATCGCATATCCCCGGAGAGATCGTACCGGCGCGCGGCCGCCATCACCTGCGGAATGTGGGTATTTACGTGGAGCCCGCGCAGCTCGTCGCGGCGCGCGGCCAGCGGATTCAGAAAGCTCCTCTTCTGGAACCGGTCGCCCGCCCTGGCCCAGCGATCGTCGTTGGTCGCCGCCGCCAGCCGGTAAAGTGTCTCCGCCATGCCGCCGAACTCGATCGTAAGGATCTGCTGCATGTGCTCCGCGGTCTTAGGGGCCGTCCATTCATCGGCCCATGCAGCCATGCCTTGCAGCACTTCGAGAGCCTGCCGGTTCCCCGCCAGGCTGTACATGTCGAACATGCCGGCCAGGATCTTGTGGATGGTGTAGAAGGGCGCCCACACGCGCTCTCCTTTATCCAGGCGGTCCCACCAGGTGGTGGGGAAAGCGCTGAGATACTTGCCGCCGAGTTTCTGCTGGCATTTCGCCATTTCGGCGACCAGGTAGTCGCCCTTCGCCTTGGCGACGCGATCGCCGTTGGCGGCCAGTTGCGCGCTGGCCGAGAGAAAGTGGCCGGGGAAGTGGCCGCGCAGTTCGCTCGAGCGCTGGCCGTTTTCCGGCTGCTCCCATCCGCCGAGCGGTTTCGCCGAACCAACCGGCAGGCCGGCATTGGCGCGGAACGTATAAAGCAGCCGGTCCGCGGTGAGCCGCTCCATATAGCCGCGATTCCACTCCTGCGCGTCGTGGTACATGCTGTTGGGCAGCAGGCGGACCTGCCCCATCGGGAAAGGCTCCGCCCGGACCGCAACCGTTTTCCGCGTGAACTCCAGCGTTCCTTCGAAGGCCGGAGTCTCCGGAGCCAGCGGCCGCCGGAAATTCCCCGGGGCCGGGGGGGCCGGGTTCTGCTGCGCTCCCAGCGCCGCCGCGGCGGGCCCGGTGGCTGCCAGGAGCGCGCCAAATGTACGACGGCTCAGATCCATACCGTCAACTCTCCCGCAGCCAGACGATCGACGTCGGCGCACGCTGCGCCGGCCGTACCGCCCCATCGGCGCCGATGGGCAGCGCCGCCTCCAGCGGCAACTCCTTATCGCGGTTGGTGCGCGCGTAATTCGGAATCGCCATCATCGGGCTGCCATCGGCGAACTTACCTTTGATCACCATGACTCCGCCTAACAAGTCGCCTTTCCACTCGGTGGTCAGGGGAGAATCCGGGCTGAGGACCTTATTAATGTCCTGGTCCACCTGCTCGATGTTATAGACCAGCGGACCGTAGCGCAGCGCTACCTTGTTACGCGTGTCCGCGATCTTCTCGCTGGCGTGAACCCGCTGTACTTTCATCGGCAGCACCACGTCGACTTTGTCGCCCGCCTTCCACGCGCGCGTGATCACGGCGTAGCCTTTATCGATTACCGGCCTCACCGTCTGCCCGTTCACGGCGATCGAAGTGATGCCGTTGCCATCGGGCGTGCTCCGGTAAAGGCTGCTGACGCCGCGGTCCGGCACGCGGATCCGTACGCTGAAGTTTTTCGTCGTCTTCGGGTTGACCGTAAGTGCGAGTTTGCCGCTCCAGGGATAGTCGGTGGCTTGCACCATTTCGACATCGGTCCCGGCGACGTTCTCGAGCGTGATCGTGCTGCCCACGAACAGGTTGACGTACACGCCGTCCGGGCTCTTGGCATACACCCAGGTCGGCATCATCAGCAGGGTTCGCGGAATGTTGCCCACGCAACAGGGGCAGGTGTGCCACGGCGCTCGGCCTACGTTGGCATCCAGCGGGTTCGTGTAGTAGAAGACCTTGCCTGCCAGGTCCGTGCTGCCCAGTAGCGCGTTGTACATCGTCTCTTCGTAGAGATCGGCGTACTTCGCGTCGTGGTACGCCAGGTTCATCTTCCACTGGAAGAAAATCGCGCCGCAACTGGAGCAGGATTCGCAATAGGCGCGATTCCGCAACGAGTAGTTCGGACCGAAGCCCTCGGAGGTTTCGCCGCTGCCCACGCCGCCGGTCACATAGTATTTCTTGTTGACCATGTTGTCCCACAGCGATTTGACCGCGCTCTGGTAATCGGGGTCGTGCGTTTCCACCGCGACGTCCGCCATTCCCGAGTAGTTGTACATGGCGCGCACGGCGTGTCCCACAGCCTCGTACTGCTGGGTCACCGGCAGGTGACTCTGGTCGTATTCGTTCCGTTCCCGATCGTTGCGCGCCGCGTTGTAGCGGCCGTCCAGCAGCGATTTGGCGAGCTCGACGTACTTCGTGCCCTTCCCGCCACCCTCCATATCGTTCACGAAGCGGCCGAACCGCACCAGCGCCTGCTCCATCTCCTGGTGTCCGTCGTACCACGCCTTCTTGGGCGCCGGCCCCAGGTTGGCGTACCAGCAGTCCGCCAGCTTCTTGGCCGCATTGTACAGGCGGGCGTCCTTCTTGTTGGTCATCAGGTAGTGGTTGATGGCCGATTCCAGAAAGTAGCCCGCGGTGTATCCTTCATGATCGCCGCGCCGTTCCCAGTGCGCGAACGGGCCGGGGTCGATGGTGCCTCGTTGGTCTACCCGGGGAAGCGTGAAGGCCGTTTGCAGATAGCCGTCCGGCTCCTGCGCGGCCAGGATTTTGGGGATCCAGTCTTCCAGCGTGGCCCGCATCTTTTCGTGCGCCTTGATGATCTCCGCATCCCCTTGCGGGTCGATCATCAGCGCGATGCTCATCGCCTCCACCGTCTGGTGCACCCAGGCGTTGGAGAAGACATATCCCTTGTGCGCGCCGTGCGGCTCTCCGCGCAGCTTTTTCCCGGCTTCCACGAAATTGTCGATTCCACCGGGTCCCTGCGTCAGGTCGGT
>JADGNS010000260.1 GCA_017883355.1 Candidatus Solibacter sp. | reverse complement strand
CGCGGGTGCGCGGTACGCTACTTCCCGGCTGGTAGTTTCAGGCGCGCTTGGTAAAGAGCCCCCGCTTCAACTGAAGTCGCGGCTGGAAAGCCTCGATGGGCTTGCGTTCATTTCCATAAAATGGAAGTTCCGGTTGCATGGTGCGCTCTGTTCCGCCGTCGGAAAGAAGGACTGCCATTGAGACTCTATCTGGATGCTTGTTGTTTGAGCCGGTTGACAGACGATCAGAGCCAAGCCCGCGTTCACGACGAAGCCGAAGCGGTTGAAGGCATTCTCCGCCTGGTAGGTGAAGGTCGGGCAACTTGGGTGAGCAGTATTGCCCTGGAGATCGAGATCAACCGCAACCCGGACACAGACCGGCGGCGTGACGTTGCCTCTCTCCTCGCCTTCGCGAATGAAGTCGTGGTTCCACGATCAGGCACGGCCGAGCGCGCAACGTTCTTTCAGAATCTTGGCTTCGGTAACTTCGACGCTCTGCATTTAGCCAGCGCCGAGCAGGGCCAGGCTGACGTGTTCCTGACAACTGACGATGACCTCCTTCGGCGCGCCGGGCGGTGTGGCAGCAAGCTCCGCATTCGCGTACAGAACCCGCTATCCTGGTATCAGGAGGTGGCAGGATGATCCCCGTCCAGAAGATGAGCGATGAAGATTTCGAGCGGCATGCCCTCGCGATTCTGCAGCGCGAGCTGGGGCTGGACGGTCTCGCCCGCTTCCTCCGCCTTTATCGATCCGGCTCTGGCGACTACACCCGCGACCGCCACCGCTGGTTGGAAGGCACCACAATCCAGGAAATCATGGCCGAGGCAGAACGCCGGGACAAGCCCGTTGCTTAGTTATAGCTAAGCAAGACAAACGCGCCCTTCGCCACGGCCTACGCGGAGTGGATCGCCGCCACTTCGTAGTCCAGGATCTTAGGAATGGTGAATTCGATCTTGCCGGCGGTGACCCGGAAGGGGATGTTCGCCTCGGCGCGCAGCAGTTCCACGCGGGTCACAGATCTGCCCTTCGGCAACTCCATGCTCACTTTCTGCGGGCCGATGGGATAGAAGTCGCGGATCCAGCCGCGGTGCATGGCGGGATTCGTGTAGTTCAGGACGTGGACCGCGAAACCGGCCTGCGTCTCCCAAGCGAATGTTTCGATGACACCGTCACCGACGATGGTCACGGGCGGATTTGCGCCCGCCACCCAGCGGATGGAATTCTGCAGCAGCCTCGCCAGATCGGTATGGCCGGTGGTCCACATGGTGCGTTCCACATCGCCGGGGAAATAAACCAGCCGGCTCTTGCCCTTTTCGCGCACCACGGCGGCCGGTTCATCGGTGTGGGACTGCGGGGGATAGGAGAGCTCCGGCGGATAGCCGACGAAGCCGGGGACCACGGTCAGGACAGGCCCATCTACCGGGGCGAGGGGCACGCGGTTCTGTGCGCCGGGGATCCAGTTCGTGTTGGCGAAGCCGTTGAGGATGGGGTGGGGCTTTTCGATGCGCGCCATGTACCCGTTGAAGTTGGTGCTCACCATGTCGCCGGCTTTGCGGATGCCGAAAACGTCGGCCAGGCCGAATTCGGCGCGGCGCTGGTTGAGTTCGGTATACAGGCTGGTTTCGAACGTGGCCAGCAGGGAGCCGCCGGCATCCACGTAGGCGCGGAGCTGGCGGCACTGCTCGTCGCTGAGCAGGGCTGTGTTGGGCAGCACCAGGGCCGAATACTTCCGCAGCTCCTCGGGCGCCATTTTGTCTTCGTGTACGAAATCGAAAAGGAAGCGGCCTTCCAGCAGCGCATAGTACATGCCGTCCATGTACTGCCTCATCTGCGTTCCGGTGGGAGGCTTGTAGAAGAGGTGCGTGCGCTGGCCCATCACCACGCCCAGATTGGCGATGGAGCGCTTGTTGACGAAGTGGACGTCGTGCTTCGCCATCCAGTTGAAATACTTGCGGGCCGGTTCCAGCCAGCGGCGGTCTTCGCCCATGCCGTTTTCGCCGCCGACGATGTGATGATACGGGACCATGCCGGAGGCGAGGGTCTCGTCAAACCACATTTGCTGTTCCTCGGGAGACTTGTAGACGTTGCGCCAGCGGGGGACGCCGGTGGACCAGCCGGCGGTGACGTTGGTCGCCATCTTCCCCTTCTGCACGGCATTGCAGACGCGGCCCTGCAGGCTGCATCCCCAGATGGGCGTCTCATCGCCGCCGCGGCCCTGGTTATCGCATTGGAACCACTCGCAGAGCTCGCCGAGCTGCACCAGGTCGGCCGTGGAACGGATACCGCCGCCGAGATTCGCGAAGAAGAAGTTGGATGGCTTTTTCTCCTTGGCGATGGAATCGTAGAGCTTCCAAAGGTACACGATGCGCTGGTTGAACTTCTCCCAATAGGCCAGGGTCCCGGGTTCGGGCAGCTTCCGGCACTCAGCGCAACGGCACACGGGCATGGCGCCCAGCGGCGGCCAGGCGTTGGTGAAGAGGCCGTCGACGTCGTAGAGCGAGTTGATCTCCTTCATGATGGCCGGCATGTAATCGGTCATGTAGGTGGAGAACATGCAGGTGTTGAACAACCTGGCATCCTCGCGATGGTGGATGGGGTTGCCTTGGGCATCGCGCTGGAACCACTCGGGGTGGGCCTGGACAGCGTCCTCCCAGTTGAGGTCGGGGCTCATGCGCGCGATCACGTGCATGCCGCGTTTCTTGGCAGCGGCGCAGCACTCGCCGAAGAAATCCCGGTTGCCGAGGAATTTGCCCTTGCGATGGAAGGGCACCTTGGTCTGATAGAAGGCCATGATGCCGGTGACGCTGACCATGACGGCATCGATCTTGAGGCTGGCCCAGTAGTCGGCCCACTCCTCGACGTTGAGCACGACGGGATCGTGTTCCGTCATATTCAACTGGCCGAGGCGGCGGATCTTCCGCTGCCACGGAACGTCGTCCGGGGCGGCGGCGAACAACGAGCCCGCTAGCGCAGCGGCGGGAATGACGGCGAACTCGCGGCGATTGATCTCCATTCGTGGATCTCCTGGTGACGCTGGCTGCATGTTAGAACGTGAACCGCAGAGCGAGCTCGATCTGGCGGGGCACGTTGGTCTGGCCGTTGGAGCGCAGGATCTTCCCGAAGTTGGGAGACGCCGGGTCGATGACCGGGTCGAGCGGGAAGATCGCGTGATTGTTCAGGTTAAAGATCTCCGCGCGGAACTGCGCGCTCATGCCCTCGCGGATGGAGGTGTTCTTGACCAGGGAGACGTTGTATTCGTTGCCCCACAGGTCGCGAATATTGGGGAAGTACTGCGATGCGGTGCGTAGGGTGTTGGCCGGCTGGACGTAGAATGCCGGGGCGGCGCTGCCCACCTGGTTCAGGATCTGGCCGTTGGGCTGGATGGTGCCGGTATTGAACAAATGGTCCCAGTCGGCGTTGGGGAGGCTCGGGTCGTGAAGCTGATAGACGCCGCTGGGCGCAGTCATGGGGGTTCCGGACATGAAAGTCGTGTTCAGAACCGCCTGCCACCCGCCCACCGCTTTGGCCACAACCCCGTGGCTCTTGCCGAGGAGCGGTTTGCCCGGCCCGAAGGGAAATTCGTAAATGGGCGCGAGGGTCAGGCGGTTCGGCCGGTCCCACGGCGTCAGGCTGCGCGAGGGCAGCGCATCCTGCGGGTTGAGGTAATTCAACGCCTGGAGGTTCTTGGAGAACGCGTAGGAAGCCGTCACCGTCAGGCCATGCTGGTAGCGCTTCTGCACGGTAATCTGCAGGGCGTTGTACCAGACTTTGCCGACATTGTAATCCTGCATGTTGAACGCGGTGAACTGGGGGAACGGGAGCAGAGACTGCTGCCGCGTAATGGTGGCGCCATTCAACGATGTGCCGGGAAGCAGGCCGGCAAACGGATTCGGCACGGTGGCGCTGAGGTAAGTCGGATTGCCGCCCTTGGTGGAGTCTCCTAAAGCGAGATTCTGGGCGGAGAGCGCATTGAACGCCTTGGTGGTGCCGGCTCCGTTGGTACGCGAGCCGACGTAGGAGACGTCCACGGTCACCTGGCCGGGCAACAGGCGCTGGATGCCGAACGAGAAGCTGTGTACATACCCGAGGCGCCCGGTGGGATCGGCGAAGGTAGGTCCCTGGCCGAGCAGCGTCTGCATTCCCGCGGTGGCTCCCGAGGGCGCGAGAACGCCGCTCGGGAAGGGATTCGACACGACGCCGGCCGAGGTGCGCCCGCCATCGTTGGTGGCTACGTACGGAGTGATCTGGCTGAAGCCGTAACTACTGCCCGTGGAGACGTTGTTCAGGAAGGAGAGACCCCATCCGCCGCGCAGGACGGTCTTGGGAGTGAGCTGAAAGGCTGCGCCCACGCGCGGCTGCAGCATCTTCCAGTCTGTGTCGTAGGGGGAGCCGGGCAGGCCGTTCTGTCCCGCGAAGCCGATTCCGCCATAGGCCTTGTAACCGGGAAACGCCGTCTGGTCGATTTTGGCGGAAATGGGATTCAACTGGGTGGCGAAGAAGCCGCGGTTGATGCGGCCGTACTTCTCGGTGACCGGCACCAGCAGATCCCAACGCAGGCCGGCGTTGATGGTGAGCCGTCGGGTGAGCTTGATATCGTCCTGCACCCAGGGCGCGACGTAGTGCCAGCGGTAATAGGGGCGCGCGATGAAGTCGGTTTCGCCGGAGGCCGCGTAACCCAACAGCGCCGAGGCGATGGAGTTTCCGCTCAGGGCGTCCTGGGTGGAGTAATTGCTGCGCGTGTAACCGCCGTCGAATGCCATGGTGCCGCCGGACCAGGCGGGTTGATAGTTGGCGTAGCGGGTCCAGCGGTAGTCGAGCCCGATCTTCAGGACATGCCTGCCGTGGACGGTTGTGAAGGTGGGCGCAATAGCGATGGTAGTAGTGGGGGCGAGCCAGATGTTACTGGAGGAAGAGCCGATGGCTTTGTAACTGCTGGCCGTGATGTACGGAAAGCGGTTGGGCTCCTGCAACTGGTTGACCAGGCCTTGCGACCAGCCGATCGCGGTGGCATTATAGCTGCCCCAGTTCATGGGCTTGTAATCCTGCACCCAGCGTGTCAGGGAAACGCGCAGATCGAACGTGGCACTCGGGCTGAGGACGGTCACCGAGTCCGCCACGCCTCCCCAATTGATCTTGTGGCCCTCGCGCAAATCGGCGGCGAAGCCGCTGAGGCCGTTGCTGTTCTGGTGCAGCAACTGGTCGTTCCAGACGAAGCGGCCGTAGACGCGTTCCTTCTCGCTGAAGTTGTGATCGATGCGCTCCACGATGTTGTGGAAGTTATACCAGGTGACGTTGTCCTTGAGGAAGAAGTTGTTCTGCCAGGGGACCGAGCCGGCGGTGGTGGTGTTGGGGTCCGGATAGAGCGAGACGATTTTCTGGCCCACGGGGTCAAAGCGATTCGACGGGATGACGTTGCCCGGAAACGCGCTGCGCAGCCACTGGCCGTTGGTCAGCACGCCGGTGGTGGGGTCGTAGATGGTCATGAGCTGGCCCGCGGCGGTGCGAGTCTGCGAGAAATCGCCGCCTTTCTGCGCGACGGTGGGCACGGACGAGATGTCGTTCTGGGGGAACGACTGGTTTTGTTTATAGGCCTCCCAGGCGCTAAAGAAGAAGGTCTTGTCCTTGCCGTTGTAAACCTTCGGGATGTAAACCGGCCCGCCGACGCTGAAGCCGTACTGATCGAGGGGCGTATTGTCGGGGCCGAGCCCCTTCGAATTATTGGAGAACGAGGTGGCGTTCAACGACGGCCGCTTGAGGTATTCGTAGACCGATCCATGCGGGCGGTTGGTGCCGCCCTTGGTCACCATGCTGATGACGCCGCCGCCATTGCGGCCGTATTGCGCATCGTAGGCATTGGCCACCACGCGGAACTCCTGCACGGCGTCGGACGGGGGGACGTAGGCGATGGTGGGCGCCGATTGGTAGACCGCGTCGTTGGGGGCGCCATCGATCAGGAATCCGGTGCTGAAGGCGGTGCTGCCGTTGATCGACCAGGTGGTGAGGCCGGAATTGGAGAACGGCGTCCAGTCGTAGCGGACCGCGGTGTTGGTGACTCCCGGGGCGAGGGTCGCCAGCAGGACCGGCGTGCGCGTGATGGTGGGCAGTTCGGCCAGATTCGCGCGCGTCACTACCATGCCGCGGTCGGCCTTCTCGGCCTCGATCAACGGGGCGTCGGCGCCGACGGTGACGCTTTCCGCCTGCGAGCCGAGTTGCAGGGTGACATCCAGCGTGGCTGCCGCGCCCGTCTCCAGGACGATCCCCTCGCGGATTTGCTTGTGGAATCCGGCCATCTCGGTAGTGAGCCGGTAGGTGCCTGGGTTGACGAAGAGGAAGCGATATTGGCCCATCTGGCTGGTTTCGGTTCTGGTCTCGACGCCGGTCTGGATGTTGACGAGTACCAGACTGGCGCCGGCCACGGAGGCGCTGGACGGATCTGTGACGGTACCGCTGAGGGCCGCACGGGTTTCCTGCCCCATCACGGATGATGGCAGCAAGCACGCTGCCGCCAGAAGGCCGATCAGGGTGTTTCGGAACGAGTTTCTGCGCTGCATGGATTCACCTCTAAGGAGGCCGCGGTAACCGGCGCGGCTGTTTATACCTGTGTGGAAGACGTGTACAACACTTCGCCGCCGATTGCAAGCTGGTGAGGCACAATTAACGCACAGGCTTGGGGTGATGGCCGAGCGCGAACCGGCCCATGCTCTATGCAGGTTTGCCAGGTGTTGGCGGAGTCCAGTTCCAATCGCGAATCTCAGGCATGTCTTCGCCGTGTATGTGGATGTAACTCTTGTGGTCCATCAGTTTGTCGCGCAGATACTGTTTGGCGTAGGCGCCTCGCGCGGCCAACCCCGGCACACGGTCGA
>JADGNS010000259.1 GCA_017883355.1 Candidatus Solibacter sp. | reverse complement strand
CACTCGTCGCACTCCAGGTGATCGCCCACGTTGGGAGCGATCTCGCTGGTCACGCCGCGGTTGACCACGCCGAGCGCGCCCACGCCCAGGCCCTCGCTGCAGACGCGCACGCAGCGGAAGCACAGGATGCAGCGCGGCGCATCGAAGTAGACCACGGGGGAGAACTGTTTTTCCGGGGTATGAACTTTCTCTTCGGTGTAGCGGCTTTCGCCCGCGCCGTAGCGGAACACCATATCCTGCAATTCGCACTCGCCGCCCTTATCGCAGACGGGGCAATCCAGGGGGTGATTGGTGAGCAGGAACTCCAGGGTATATTTGCGCGCCAGTTTGACCTGTTCGGTTTCGGTGCGCACCACCATGCCTTCGGATACCGGCAGAGTGCATGCCGTCATCATCTTCGGCATCTTCTCCACTTCGACGAGGCACATGCGGCAGGCGGCGGCCAGCGAGAGGCCCTCGTAGTAGCAGAATGCCGGGATCTCGATGCCGACGGTCTTGGCGGCATCGATCAGCAGCGTCTGCGGGGGGACTTTGACGGCGCGGCCGTCGATGGTCAGATTGATCAGGTCAGGCATTAGACGGTCACCATGCTTCCGGTGTGCTCGTAGGGGCACGGCTTGCCGTCCAGGTGATCTTCGAATTCCTGCCGGAACTTCTCCACGATGGAGATGGTGGGCATGGCGGCGGCATCGCCCAGCGGGCAGAAGGTGCGGCCCAGCATATTTTTTGCGATATCGCCGATCAGGTTAATATCGGTGCGCGTGCCCTGCCCCTCGTGGAAGCGCATGAGAATTTTCTTCAGCCAGGTGGTGCCTTCGCGGCAGGGGATGCACCAGCCGCAGCTTTCATGGGCGTAGAAGCGCATGATGCGCACAGCGGCTTTGACCATGCAGGTGTCTTCGTCCATGATGATGACGCCGCCGGAGCCCAGCATGGTTTTGCGCGACGCCATGGAATCGTAGTCCATGGTGGCGCCCTCCACTTCCGAAGCGGTCAGCACGGGGCAACTCGACCCGCCAGGGACAAATGCCTTCAGCTTTTTGCCGTTGCGGATGCCGCCGCCCACTTCCTCGATCATCTGCTTCACCGGGAAGCCGAGCCGGAGTTCGTAGACGCCGGGCTTGTTGACGTGCCCGGTGAGGCAGGTCATCTTGGTGCCGCCGGATTTGGGAATGCCGAGCGCCGCAAACGCCGCGCCGCCATCGCGCAGAATGGCGGGCACGGCGCAGAACGTCTCCACGTTATTCAGGATGGTAGGGCACTGGAAGGCGCCCGCCACGGCGGGGAACGGCGGGCGGATGCGCGGGACGCCGCGCTTGCCTTCGAGCGATTCGAGCAGCGCCGATTCCTCGCCGCACTCGTAGGCGCCCGCGCCGGTGTGCGCGTAGAGATCGAAATCGAAACCCGTGCCCTGGATGTTCTTGCCGAGCCAGCCCTTTTCGTAGGCTTCGGCGATGGCCTTCTCCATGACTTCGATGAGGTAGCGATACTCGCCGCGGATATAGATGTAGCCAGAGTGCGCATCCACGGAGAGGCCGGCGATGAGCACGCCCTCGATCAACTGGTGGGGATCGTTTTCGATCAGCACGCGATCCTTGCAGGTGCCAGGCTCGCTTTCATCGCCGTTGACCACGATGTACTTGGGCTTGGGGGACGTGCGCGGCACGAAGCCCCACTTCATGCCGGTGGGGAAACCCGCGCCGCCGCGCCCGCGGAGATTGGACGTTTTCACCTCCGCGATGATCTCTTCGGGCTTCATCTTCGCGGCCTTGAGGAAGGCCTGGTAGCCTTCGGTGCCCAGGTAGGTTTCGATGGACGCCGAATTGGGCAGACCGAAGTTCCGCGTCAGCACCCTGGTTTCAAGCGGACTAGGTTCGTTGAAAAGCATCGGTTATTGTTTCTTCCTCAGGCCATCCAGGAGCTGGTCCAGTTTTTCGGGCGTGACGTAGTGGTGGAAATCGTAGTTTACCTGGATGGCGGGGGCCCAGGAACAGGCGCCCATGCACTCTACTTCCTCGATCGAGAACTGGCCGTCGGCGGTGACTTCCTTGTGGCCGATGCCGAGCTTCCGGCAGGCGTGTTCGTAGAGCTTGTCGCCATCGTGCAGCAGGCAACTGATGTTGGTGCAGACCTGCACGTGGTATTTCCCCAGCGGCTTGGTGTGCAGCATGGAGTAGTAGGACAGGACTTCGTTGACCTGCAAGGGCGTGCATCCGATGCGTGTGGCGACTTCGTTCACCAGTTCGTCGGTGATCTGGCCGATTTCGTCCTGCGCGTAGAGCAGCATGGGGACCATCGCCGAGCGCTGGCGGCCCGGCGGATAGCTGTTCAGGAGTTTCTCAAACCTGGCTTCCAATTGCGCGGAAAATGTCATTACCTGTCCGTGTCACCTGTCCGTGTCGCCGAGAACGAAATCCATGCTGCCGATGGAAGCGATCACATCGGCGATCAAAATGCCTTCCACCATTTTAGGCACGGCCTGCAGGTTGCCGAAACTGGGCGTGCGCATGTGTACCCGGTAGGGGTTGGTGGTGCCGTCACTGACCACGTAAAATCCCAGCTCGCCGCGCGGCGACTCGATCACCTGATAGACTTCGCCTTCGGGCACGCGGAAGCCCTCGGTAACGATCTTGAAGTGGTAAATGAGGGCCTCCATCTGGGTCTTCATTTTTTCGCGGTCGGGCAGCACGACGTGGGGCGCGTCGGCCTTCCAGGGGCCCGGCGGCATGCCGTCCATGGCCTGCCGGACGATGCGCACGCTCTGGCGCATTTCTTCGAGGCGCACCAGGTATCGCGCGTAGACATCGTTTTCGGTGCGCGTGGGGACATCGAAATCGAACTTCTCGTAGCTGGAGTAGGGCGCGTCCTTGCGAGTATCCATCTTCAATCCGGCGGCGCGCAGCATGGGGCCGGTGACGCCCAGGTCCAGCATGTCCTCGAGGGAAATCACGCCGATGCCCTTGGTGCGGCCGATCCAGATGCGGTTGTTGGTGAGCAGGTTTTCGTACTCATCGATGCGGCTGGGGAAGATGTCGAGGAAGGTCTTGATGCGCTCGTGCCAGCCGCGCGGCGGTTCCAGGGCCAGCCCGCCGATGCGGAAGTAGCTGGTCATCATGCGCTGCCCGCTGAACTGTTCGAAGATCTTGAGGATCTCCTCGCGCTCGCGGAAGCAGTAGAGGAAGACGGTCATGGCGCCGATATCGAGGGCGTGCGTGCCGAGCCACACCAGATGGCTGTTGAGGCGGGTGAGTTCGGTGAGCATGACGCGCATCCACTGGGCCTGCGGGGGGATCTCCAGTTGGAGCAGCTTTTCCACGGCCAGGCAGTAGCCCAGGTTCATGGAGAGCGGCGCCAGGTAATCCACGCGGTCGGTCAGGGTGACGGCCTGCTGGTAGTTCTTGACTTCGAATTCCTTTTCGATGCCGGTGTGGAGAAAGCCGATGTCCGGCTGGCAGGACACGATGGTCTCGCCATCCAGTTCCAGCAGCAGGCGCAGCACGCCGTGGGTGGAAGGGTGCTGCGGCCCCATGTTGAGGACCATGCGGCGGCCGCCGGTTGGCGACTGCTCTTCCTCGGCGATTACCAACTCCGGTAGGCTCGGTTCACTCATGCTTAAGCCCTCGGCCCCATGATGGGGTAATCCTTGCGCAACGGGTGCCCTTCCCAGTCGTCCGGCATGAGGATGCGGCGCAAGTCGGGATGCTTGAGGAAGCGGACGCCGAAGAGGTCGAAGACTTCGCGCTCGTACCAGTTGGCGCCGCGCCAGACTCCGGTGACGGAATCGATCGCGGCGTCGGCGCCCGCAAGGCGGCACTTGAGCCGCAGCCGCTCATTGCGTTCGATGGAGTGCAGGTGGTAGACGATTTCGAAGCGCGGTTCGGCGGGATAGCGGTCGACCGCGGTGACCGTGCTGACGCGGACGAATTTCTGATCGTACTTGAGAAATCCGCAGACGCTGGCGATTTTGGCCGGAGCGATCTCCAGGGTCAGCTCGCCATGTTCACTCTTGCCGCCTTGAATGGCGTCGGCATCAAAGGCGTCAACTGCCACGGCCGCGGATTGCTCTTTCAAATGATCGGGTAGCATGGGTGCTTGTTCTACTTCCGCCCGGAGCGGCCGGTATCGGCCCAATCGAGAGCGCCCTTCTTCCAGATGTAGAAAAATCCCGAGAGGATCAATACTACGAAGACCAGCATCTCGAAAAAGCCGAACATTTTGAGATCGCGATAAACCACCACCCAGGGGTACAGGAAAATGGCTTCAATATCGAACAGAATAAAGAGCATGCCCACCAGGTAGAACTTCACGCTGAAGCGGTGCCGCGCATCGCCCGTAGGCACGATGCCGCTCTCGTAGGGCATGTCTTTGAAGCGATTGCGCACCTTCTTGCCCAGAAGGTACGAAGCGGTCAACAGTCCCGCCGCCAGCCCCATCGCAATGATCGCCTGGAGCAGAACGGGGAAATACAACTCAGTGTAGGACTTAGGCATGCATATTCCGCGTTGGGAGAGGAGTCAAATCTGACTATAATGGTTTGAAAACAGGGGTGTCAACCAAACATGATTGAGATCACGGTCAACGGAGAACCGCAAACTGCCCCTCCAGGACAGACCATCCTGGGTTTATTGCAGCAACTGGAGCTGGACCCGGCGCGCGTGGCGGTGGAATTAGACCGGCGGATTGTGAAGCAACCACACTGGCCGGAGACGGTCTTGCGCAGCGGTGCGCAGCTCGAAATCGTTCAGTTCGTGGGTGGAGGATAAGGGGACAGACCAGAGTGTCCCAAGGCGCCGCTTTTGCGCCGCGTGGACACTCCTGTCTGTCCCCGGGTTGCTTACGCGAAGCTGCGGATGGCGCCCGCCTCGTCTTCGTGAACATCGAAGACGGTGTAGAGCTTCGTGATCTGTAGCAGGTCTTTGACCCGCTTGTTAAGGTTGAGCAGCTTCAACGCGCCGCCGCTGTTGGTTACGGTGGTGAATCCGGATACGAGTTCGCCGATTCCGGAGCTGTCGATATAGGACACCTCGCCCAAGTTGAGCAGGATCTTCTTTTGCCCCTTGCTCACCAAATCGCGCAGCGCGTCGCGGAGGGTGCTGGAGCCTTCGCCCAGCGTGATTCGCCCCGCTACGTCTATCACCGTTACGTCACCTACCTGCCGAGTAGTCAACTTTACGCTCACTGATTATGCCTCCTGGCTGAAACCGCAGAATCTACTTAGACACCAAATTCTTGACCAAAGTTACTTCGGTCCCCCCGGACTCCAGGCGCCGCATCTGGAAATCGTCCATGAAAGACCGGATGAGGAAAATGCCCCGACCTGAAGTGCGCAGCAGGTTTTCCGGGGCCAGAGGGTCGGGGATCGAATTGAAATCGAAGCCCTCGCCCTCGTCGCCGATGCGGACGATAAAGCGCTGCCCATCCGACGCCACGGCGAACCGAACCTTTTTGTGGGCGTTGTACCGGTTGCCGTGGACTACTGCATTGACCACGGACTCGCGAATCGCCATACCGATCTTCATCAGGTCGTCCTCGTGCATGCCGGCGCGCTGGGCCATGCCGACCGCCAGTTCCTCGGCGGAATCGACACTTTCCAGCGTCGAATCCAGGAACCGTTCGACGGTTTCGGGTATATGGCTGGCGTTTTCCGGCATACGTAGAACGGCCTTGATCCGAGGCCAAAGCGAATCGACAGAATAAATTACCGGAGATGCGAAAGTCAAGGCACGCCCCGGCCGCCGCCCTTCGTGATAGTACCAAACAACCTGGCCGCGCGGGCTATGGCGCTACAATCGGGACGTGGACAAGCTGGCTGAAACCGAACTGGCTCGCGCGTTGCTCGCCGGAGAGACGAATGCGTTCGAGCGCTTCGTCGAGCATTTCCGGTCCAAGGTATTTCACTATAGCTGGCTGATGTGCGGCAGCCCGGAAGACGCCGAAGAAGTGGCCCAGGAGACGCTTTTGAAGGTGTTCGAGAGCTTCGGCCAGTTGCGCGAGCCGGAGCGGGTGCGCGCCTGGGTTTTCCGCATCGCCAGGAATGTGTGCCTGATGGCGCGCCGCAAGAGCGTCTTCGCGCCCGCCCACGAGCTTTCGGTGGACGAATTGCCGCCGGCGGACGAGGTCCCGGATGCCGGAAGCGCTCCCGAGGGCGAACTGCTGCGTAGCGAGCTGCGCGCCGTGATCGACCGGGTGATCGTGGAATTGCCGCCTTCGTATCGCGCCGTGGTGCTGCTGCGCGACATGGAAGAGCTGACCACGGAAGAGACCGCGCAGATTCTGGATTTGGGCATCGACGTGGTCAAGACCCGCCTCCACCGCGGGCGGGCGGCGATGCGCCAGAAGCTGGATTGCTACCTCAATAATCACTGCCTGGAAGATCAGCCCAGCCCCAATCCGGCGCCTCTGACGGCGGCGGAGCGGCACGACCTCTATGCAACCTGGGAAAAACGTGTAGTGGTGACTTGAGTCACAGCGCCGCATATTTCGACAGATTAGCCTTAAAGCAGAGGTAGGAAGAAGATATGGCCCCCGTTGTGGCTCCTCCCAGGGCACCGATCCGCAAGAAACTGGTCCGGCGCGCCGGTCCGGACCGCTCGCAAACCCTGCGGCGCGCGGTGCAACTGGCGTTTTTCGCGCTGAACGTGTGGGTCGGGATCGAGTTCTACCTGTTTGTCCGCTACTACGAGACCGGCGGGCGCAGCGTATGGGCCAGCCGGCCCCCGGGGGTGGAGGGGTGGCTGCCGATCGCGTCTCTGATGAATCTGAAGGTGCTCGTGATCAGCGGACAGATGCCGCGCCTGCACCCCGCCGGGATGTTCCTGCTGATCGCCTTTCTGGCCGCCTCCTGG
>JADGNS010000258.1 GCA_017883355.1 Candidatus Solibacter sp. | reverse complement strand
CCTTCGATCCGGACTACCAGAACAGCCATGATCGAAGTTCACAACCTTTGCAAGACCTACCACGGACGGCGCGCCGTGGATCGCCTCTCGTTCCAGGCGCGGAGCGGAACCATCACGGGCCTCTTAGGCACCAATGGCGCGGGCAAATCGACCACGCTGCGCATGATCGCGGGAGTCCTCACGCCCGAATCCGGAACCATCGTGGTCGATGGCGAGGCGCGGAGCGTTTTGGACCGCCAGAGCCGGATCGGGGCCCTGCTCGATCACCTCGGGCTATACGCGCGGCTCACGGTGCGCGAGAATCTCGCCTACTTCGGGCGGTTGCGCGGCATGCCGCCGGCCGTTCTGGCGGAGCGCGTGGAGGCGGTGATCGCCACTCTCGGGCTGCAATCGGCCGCCGGCCGCCGCACCGCCGGATTCTCGCAGGGCGAACGCATGAAGACCGCGCTCGGCCGCGCGCTGCTGCACTCTCCCGTCGCCTGCGGCGCCACCGCCCCGGGCCCCATCCCCGATAGTACTCAGGCCGTACCCGCAGTACCTGCCCCTTGGTTTCGGCCCAGCCGATGGAAGGGACATGAATCAGAACTTACCCCTCGAGCCCATCACAGGGACAGACCCGGCACCGGCGCGCCTGTTTCCTATTCGCATTCTTGCCATCTGCGCGTTTGCCCTCTGCCTCGCCACCACCCTGTCTGCTTCTTCGCTCCAGATGACGTTTGTCGGCGCCAACGGCCCGCAAATGTTCGGCGTGTACGTCGGCCCATACTCCGGTACCATGAACGGCACTCCTGTCGATCTGTTCTGCGTGGATTTCGCCAACGAAGTGAACCCCGGACAGCAGTGGGAAGCCAATTTGACGCCGATCACCCTCGGAGCGGACCTCAGCGATACGCGCTTTGGCGCCGCACCTGGTGCGTTGGAACTCTACCGGCAGGCGGCCTGGCTCTCTCTACAGTTCGCGTTGCAGCCGGCCACCCAATATGGCGATATCCATGCCACCATCTGGCAGCTCTTCAACCCCGCCGCTCCTACTCCGAGTACGTCGTATTGGATAGAGCAGGCGCGCAGTAATTATGCTTCGGCCGATTATGGGGATTTTCGCATCGTCACCAATACCGCGCCGGTGCAACCGGTTGGGCAAGTCCAGGAGTTCCTCACCCGCACGCCGCCCGACCCGGCGCCTGAACCCGGCACACAACTGTTGGCCGGACTAGCGTTGGTGGGCGCGAGTTGCGTTGCCCGTAGAAGACGCACGAATCGCCGTATCGCGCGGCACGCCCGACAAGAGTAGTTACAGCTCCGAATTTCCCGGCCTTGACTTACACTCGGGCGTGGTGCTTCTCTAGTAAGTAGAGTGTCTTTGCTCTTCAGGGAGGGATGTAACAAATGAGACTACTGCATTGGATTTCCATGGGCGTGCTGTATCTCGTCTGCCTGGCTTTGCCGGCGTCGGCACAGAACGCATCGGTGGTGGGGACGGCAAAGGACGCGCAACATTCGCTCATGCCGAACGTCTCCGTCACCCTTACCAATATTCAAACCGGAGTCAGCCAGACTACCAAGACGGATAGCGAAGGAAACTACGAGTTCCAGGTAGTCAGGCCTGGCGAGTATTCGCTCAAAGCTCAACAGGCCGGCTTCAAGACCTTCGTGCAGAATTCGTTTGCGCTGAGGGTGGACGAACGCTCGCGGGTCGATGCCGATATGCAGGTGGGCGAGACCTCCGCGGCGGTGACCGTTGAAGCCGCGCCGGCCGGCGTGCAGACCGAGTCTTCCAGCCTGGGCGACGTGGTGGAAAACAGGAAGATCGTGGAGATTCCACTCAACGGCCGCTTCTTTCTGGACTTGGCCCTGCTGACCGCCGGAACTTCCGTGCCCAGCACTAACAACCGCACCTTTCTCGCCGTGCCGAGCGGCATCGGAATGTCCGGCATCAACGCCTCCGGCACGCGCGAGGATTCCACCAACTACCTGGTGGACGGCATCAACCTCAGCGACATGGTGCAGAACCAGATCACCTTCCAACCCAACATCGACATGATCCAGGAATTCAAGGTGCAGACCAACTCGTTCAACGCCGAGTATGGACGCAACGCCGGGATCGTGATCAACGCGGTTTCCAAGGCCGGCACCAACGGTCTCCATGGGACCGCTTACGAGTTTTTGCGCAACCAGCGGTTCGACGCGAAGAACTGGTTCGATCCGGCGGGTCCCATCATTCCCTTCAACCGCGACATCTACGGCTACAGCGTGGGCGGCCCGATTATCAGGAACCGCACGTTCTTCTTCAACAGCTATGAGGGCCGCGAGGGCCATGAAGTGGCCTCACTCAAAACCCTGGTGCCCACCGATGCCCAGCGGGCCACGGTGACCAACCCGGCCATTCAGAAGCTGCTGGCCCTGGTGCCTCAGGCCAACGACTCTACCGGCGGGTTCTTCGTCGGCTCGGCCGCCCGCAACCGGCGCCTCAATCAGTACACCGGCCGCATCGACCACAACCTCTCGTCCAGGGACTTTCTGTTCGGCAGTTTCATCATCAATCGCGACAGCCGCACCGAGCCGACGCTGCAAGGCAACAACCTGCCCGGATTCGGCGACTACCGTCCGGCCAAGCGGGCGCTGCTCTCGGTGGGCTATACGCGCGCCTTTTCGCCCTCGGTAACCAACGAATTCCGCGCCGGTCTAAACCGCGTCCGCATCGACTTCATCGAATCCGACACGGCGAACCCGGCCGATTTCGGCATCGCCTCGCCCTCTACCGTGTTTCCGAACATCAACGTGGCGAGTTCGCTGCTCTTCGGCGGCATCAGCGGCTTTCCGCAGGGCCGCGGCGATACCACCTACCAATACAGCGACACCCTGAGCTGGGTCCATGGCAGGCATTCCATCCGCGGCGGCGCGGAGTTCCGCCGTTTCGACAACAACAACTTCAACGGCGGCACCGGTGGCGTGATCAGCTTCGGCACCATGGCCGGATTCCTGGCGGGCACGCCGACCTCCGCCACCGAAACTGCTTTGCCGGCCACTCCCGGCCTCCGCGTCAGCGCGTTCAACGCGTTCCTGCAGGACGATTTCAAAGTCAGCCAGCGCTTTACGGTGAACCTGGGAATGCGGTGGGAGTTCAACGGCGTACCGAGCGAGATCCACGACCGTCTCGGGTTCTATGATTTCACCCAGAACAAAGTGCTCGCCGCCGGCACGCCGGGAGCCACCCAGGCGTATCCCAACCACTTTACGAACTTCGGGCCGCGCGTCGGTTTCGCCTTCGATCCCTTCGGCAAGGGCAAGACCGTGATCCGCGCCGGCGCCGGCTTCTACTATGACCAGCCGGTGACCAACATCGTGTCGGGCCTGGGATCCAATCCGCCCTTCTCGACCTCGGTCAACAACACCAGCAATATCAGCCTGACCAACCCATTCGCCGCGCCGCCGGGCACGGGGAGCGCCATCAACGCCATCGATCCGAATTTCCGCAACGCCATCGTGACGTCCTACAACGTCAATATCCAACACGAAGCGCTCGGCACGGTTTTCCAGTTGAGCTATGTCGGCAGCGAGGGGCACCACCTGCGGATCAACGGCGACTACAACCAGGGCATCAACGGCGTCCGCCCCATCGTCGGGTTCAGCAGCATCAACATCCAGCAATCCGTGTCTAACTCCAACTACAACGGTCTGTGGTTTAGCGCCAACAAGCGCCTGGCACAAGGGCTGACGTTCAATACCTCTTACACCTTCTCCAAGTCCATCGACAATAACTCGGTGGGCAGTTCCAACCCGCAGGCGCAGGATTACCGCAACCTTTCGGCGGAGCGGGCGCTCTCCGATTTCGACGCCCGCCATCGCTTCGTGCTGAGCGGGACGTACATCCTGCCGTTCAAGGCCAACGGCGCTTTTGCCGGCCGGCTGGTGCAGGGTTGGACCATGTCGCCGATCGTCAACCTGCAATCGGGCAGCCCGTTCAGCCCGATCATCGCGGTCACCGACAGCAAGGGGAGTCTCGAGGCGTTCAATCGTCCCTTCCTGGTGGCCGGCGTGCCTCTATACCTGCCGAATCCTTCGCCCTCGGGCTTCTTGAACCCGGCGGCGTTCGTGCGGCAGGCCACCGGCTTCGGTAATGCCGGCCGCAATATCCTCAGGTCGCCGGGTTTTGAAGATATCGATTTTTCGATTGCCAAGACCACGGCCATCAAGGAAAGGGCCTCGCTGCAATTCCGTGCGGAGGCGTTCAACCTGTTCAACCATCCGAATTTCGGCCAGCCGGTGAATAACCTGGCGTCGTCGGCATTCGGGCAAATCCTGGCGACGCGCACGGCGCGCGGCGATCTGGGCAGCTCGCGGCAGTTGCAACTCGGCTTGAAGCTGATCTTCTAATCGGAAAAGGTGGGGCAGGCGCTTCCGCCTGCCCCACCCTTCCCTACGGCATCCCCTCGATCGCAGGCACCAGATCCCCCGTCAGGCGCAGCACGCTCCACCGCGCCTTCTCCACCGCGTACTGCGCGTCGTAAAACGCGATCCATTTGCCGTTCTCTAGAACCCGCGCCTCTTCCACCTGCCGCAGCGTAAGCCGCCCCTCCTGCATCTGCGCCAGATTCACACTCAGTTGCTCGCGCGCCACCTCCAGATCCAGCCGCGCCACTTCCGCCGACCTCTCGGCCTTCCTCACGTCGCGGAAACCTTGCTGCAAATCCGCGCTGATCTGGTTGCGCGCGCTGTTCAACTGCACCCTCAGGTGTGAGATCTCCGTCTCCGTCTGCGCCATCTGCGCCTTGACGCCCGGACCGCTGAACACCGGCACCTGGAACGATACCCCGATCTGCCCGTTGTTCCGCTTGAAGGTCTGGAAGTAGTCCTCGTAATGATTGAATTTGGCGAACAGCCCATACTGCGCCACCAGGTCGACGCGCGGCATCCGCGCCGCCTTCTCGCCGCGCATCTCCAGGCCCTTGGCCGCGATCTGCGATTGCAGTTTGCGCAAGTCCTTGTTCGATTCCAGCGCCGCCGCCACTGCGCGCTCCTCCGATTCCGGCAGCGCCGCCGCCGCCCGCTGCTCCGCCGCCGGACGCACCCGGTCCTCCGCCGAGAGCCCCACCGCGATCGCCAACTGGGTCTCCGCGCTGGCCCGATCGCCGTCCAGCGCCTCCGCCAATTGCCGCGCCCGCGCCAGTTGCAGCGCCGCCTGCTTCTCCGCCAGCGGCAGGGCGCGCCCCTCCTTTACCTGCGCCTGAATCGCCGCCAGCACGGTTTCTAAGCTCTCCGCATCTTTGCGCGCCAGCGCCTGCACGCGCGCCGCGCGTTCCGCGTCCAGGTACAACGACGCCGTCCGGTAGGCCACCTCGTCGCGCTTGCTCGCCACGTCGAACCCGGCGCCGCGCACCTGCTCCTTGGCCTGCGCCACCGCATAGCTCTGCTGGCGATTGAACAGAAACTGCGTGGCGTGCGCCTGCACGATGCTCGGCGCCGAGCCTTCGATGCTCATCGGAAACCCGTTGCTGTACGCCAGGCCGCTCCCCACACTGATCCGCGGCGCGAACGGGTCCTTCGCCACCCGTACCCCGTGCCGCGCGTTCTCTTCGTCCAGCCGCGCCAGCGCGATATCGGGATTCTGCACCACCGCCCGCCCCACCGCCTCGCGCAGCGTCATGGGATGAATCTCCGCGGGCAGCCGGAAACAGAGGACAACACCAACCAGGAACGCTCGCTTCACCATCCCTTGATTGTACGTAGATGATTGTACGCAGACATCCCGATGGCTCCACCCCATCGCGGTTCGCCGGCCCGCCGGAGGGGAGCCTGTTCAATTTTGAACAGAAACCCAAGGGCACTTCGGATACGCTTTCACAAGAATTCTGCAAACTGGGTTTCGTATCGAACGGAATTGTTAGAGGGAGGGATGCCTTATGGCAGACCAGGCAACCAAGATGACGGCAACTCCGCTGGACCTCTCCGAGCCGGAGAGTCAGCGGAAAATCGCAGCGCTTGCATACCAGTTCTGGTTGGCCAGAGCCTTCCACCGCGGATCGCCCGCAAGGGACTGGCTCCGCGCGGAACGAGCCGTGCGAGGCCATGCGGGCGCTGCGCAACTGAGGCGAACAACCCTGGGAGACTTCCTGGTGGCCGTCTGAGCCCGCTTGCTGGGCCCCGGTTTTTTGCCCCGCGGAACCCTCTCGCATCCAACCGTAGAGCAGCCTTTCAGGCTGGGTGCCCTCCGGGCGGCCCCCATTCGTGGGGGCATGCCTCCAGCCCAACGCAACTTCCTTCTCGGGGATTTTTTGACAGTCACGCCTCACAGATGATCTCAGGTCTGGGCGGTCTCGCCAGTGGATCGCCGTGCCGCTGTTGATAAACTGTCAGAATGCTGCAAGGAAGGCTTTAGATGAAAATTGTAATCGCTGCGGAGTCAGGGCGGATCTATCCCAATGCCGCTCGTTTCTCCCAGGATCGGAATGCTGCGTAAGTTGTGGGGCGGACCCCCCGGTCGGGGTGCCCTCTGGGCCAGGACGCCCTCGTCCCGCAGCCGGAACAACGGGATCAGCAGCTTGCAGGGCGCAAGCAGGCCGACGGGGGCGTCGGCCCGCGGTCCAGGGGCACCGCCCCACCATTAATGCAGGTGCTCGGTACTAGAAAAAACGAGTGGCATTAGGATCTATCCCGCTGTGTGCCCAGCACATGGCAGCAACGGGCGTTTTCGGTCAAGGTGACGCGACCTAAGCTAGCTCAGTGCCAACACCTCCTCGTTACTCAGCCGAAGACCCGCCCGCGCCCGTCGCAGGGTCAGCCGGGAGGTCGGACACTTCTCAATTACGGATCGAGATGCATGCGTCGTACCAGAGCCTGGAAGCGTGGATTGGA
>JADGNS010000257.1 GCA_017883355.1 Candidatus Solibacter sp. | reverse complement strand
ACGCCCAGCGCCCGCGCCTCGCGCGCCGTGACCTCGCCTTCGTAGCGCGAGTACGCCGGGTTGCCCGTGGCGCCGAACGCCATGGCGTGCGGGAACACGGTGGTGCCGTCCACGCGCATGGAAGCGCCGCGCTCGAAATCGCCGCTCACCATCAGCGGCGTCCTGGCCAGGCGTTGCATGCGGTTGAGAAATGCCGCCACTGCGTACGGTTCCGCCCTCTGGACCACGCGCCCGTTGGACCAGTTGACCAGGATCAACCCGCCCACTTTGGTATCGCGGATCTCCCGCATGAACTTGCGGTACTCCCGGGAATGCGAATTGGGCGCCGCGCCGCGAAAAGAGATGAAGATCAACTGCGCCACTTCGTCGCGCAAGGTCATGCTCTTCATCCAGCGCCGCACGGTGGGGGAAGCCTTCGGCGGAGGCGCGGGTCGGGCGGAGGGAGTCGCCTTACGGTGAGCTGCCGGGGTCGCGGCTGCGGCGGCTGCCAACACTAAAAGGACGGAAATCAGACGAGAATGAGGGAGCACCACGCCTCCAGTGTGACAGATTTTCTTTAGCGGGCGGTCGCTTTGACCACCGCTTTGGAGGCCTTATGGGAGCCGGGCGGCTTGCGCAGCGTGCGATTCAC
This sequence comes from Candidatus Solibacter sp., assembly GCA_017883355.1. Lineage (GTDB taxonomy): Bacteria > Acidobacteriota > Terriglobia > Bryobacterales > Bryobacteraceae > Solibacter. The sequence goes on along the minus strand of JADGNS010000257.1, from coordinate 6,229 downwards.
CAGGCGTTTCACCCAGCGCACCAGATGCGCCGGTTCGTTGGCGCTCTTGCTGATGACGGCGTCGGCGCCGGTGTTCTCCTCGGTGAGGCCCATCGGCTCCACAAAACCGGACAGGAGAATGATCCGGGCGTTCGGGTCCAGCGCCCGAATCCGTTGGATCAGTTCCCCGCCGTCCATGCGAGGCATGCGGTAATCCGTCACCACCACGTCGAATTTGGCGGTCTCGAAGAGTTTTAGGCCCTCTTCTCCGTTGGTGGCGATCTGTACGCAACACCCGATCTCTTCCAGTAAGGAGCGGCGGACCAACAATCCGTCTCGATTGTCATCGACCAGAAGAATGTTCGGGGTTGAAGAAATGAGAATATTCATTAGCGGAACGAGTAGGAGCGTAACAGAGCCGTAACCTCGCTGTCAACGATTTTGCATCGTCTTGGAAAGTCGCCACATGGAGTTCTTGACAAATGCAGCTTGGTGGCCTAGGAAGGGGGTCCGCCCCACCCTTCTTGCAGATGTTTACTCGACCGCGCGCGGCGCTTTGTAGCCGGTCTTGGTGACGATCTGGTATTTGATCGGCTTGCCCTTTTCGTCTTTGACAGGCAGCGGCTCGTTGGTCGCCGGATTGACCAGTTCCACTTTGATCTTGCGGAACGCACCATCGTGCTTGGTATTGCTCGGCTGGTACGTCAGTACGTACTGGTTGCGCAGCGCCTGGTGCAGCATCTGGAAGATCTGCCCGTACTCCCCCTCGAACTTGGGGAAGTACGCGGCGCCGCCCGTCTCTTTGGCGAAGGTGCGCAACTCGTTGTCGGCTTGCAGGAAGTCCATGCGTTGCGGCCCGCTCATTCCGCCTCGCGCATCGGCCATTTCGCGCTGCATCTGCATGATCCCGATCGAGTAGATCGGCACGCCGGCCTCTTGCAGTTTCTTGCGCGTCTGGTCGTAGGTGATGCGGCTGAAGGTGTCGATCCCGCTGGAAATCAGCAGGATGGCCTTACGGCCTTCGATTTCGCTCATGCGTTCCGCGGTGTCGGTGATCGCGTCGAACATGTTGGCTTCGCTGAAGGCGGCGATCTTCAACCGGTCGAGCCCTTCGCGGATCTTCATCTTGTCGGTGGTGAAATCGGTGAGGATCTCCGACCGCATGTCGTAGGCCACGATGGCGGCGTAATCTTCCGGCTTCAGGCTCTCGGCGAATCCCCACGCCAGTTGCAGCGTCTGGTACCACGCGTAACTGTAATACCTTTGGAACCGATTGCTGAACTCGATGACCATGGCGATGGTCATGGGCGCCTCGCCCATATCCACCTTGCGGATCTGCTGCGGGACATTGTCTTCGAGGAGGCGGAAATTGCCCGGAGGAATGCCCGGGATGAAGTGGCCCTTGTTATCGATCACGGCCGCATCGATGGTCACAATATCGACATCGGTCTTGAAGCGGGCCACGTCGCCGCCCTTGTTCAACTGCGGATCCTTTTTCAGCTTGGAAGGAATCTTGGGGAGTTCCTCTTCGTTGCCCGTGCTGCTGTCCGTGCTTTTGCGCGGACGCGCCACGGTGGCGCCGGGGTCCTTCAGGGGACCCTGTGTCTGACCGACCAGCATATTCGCCACCACCAGAATCATGGCCGCGCAAGGCAGAACGACTTTTATGGATCGCATAGGCGTACTTCTAGCGTAACTATATCAAAGGACGCGCCAGGGCGCGGTGCAGTTTCGGGTAAACTAATTCACCCACGGGCCGCCATCGTGCTTCTTCATGTAGACCTGGAACTTCCTCTTGGCACGTTGCAGTTTCCATTGGCGATACGCGCCCCGCCAGTCCGGCAGTTTGATCCGCATGCCGGGCAGGCGCGATTTCAGGTAAACGAAGCCCACCACCATGCCGCCCAGGTGGGCGATGTTGCTGACGCCGGTGTTCACGCCGGTCGACATCCACAACTCGATGGCGGCGTAGATCATGACCATATACTTGGCCTTGATCGGAAACAGGAAGTTCATCAGCACGGTCTGGTTGGGATAGCAGACACCGAAGGCCAGCAGGAGACCATAGATCGCGCCCGAAGCGCCGATCGTGCTGGTATTCCAGTTGCCGATGACGGCGTTGAGCAGGACATCGCACACGCCTGCGCCGATGCCGCAGATGAAATAGTACTTCAGGAACCGCCGGGTACCCCAGTCGCGCTCCAGCGGAGTGCCGAACATCCACAACGTGAGCATGTTGAAGACCAGGTGCCACACGCCGCCATGCAGGAACAGGTAGGTCGCCAGTTGCCAGATGGCGAAATGCTTGACTACCGCCACCGGAGCCAGCGCCAGCAGCCGGATGTCGTCGCTGAATTGCGGGCTGAGCAGCCCGGTGAGAATGAAAACCGCCGTGTTGACGATCAGCAACCACTTCACGCCGGTAGTGAAGTAGTCGTGGAAGAAGGATCGCCGATACGTGTAGCGGGGCTGTGCCATGGCGGGTCTCTAGCTTTAGAATATCAGAACGCCGCGGAGACTCCAGCCGTGACGCCTGCTGCAACCGCGCGCCTTGCCACTTTTTCTTTGCGTTCTTTGCGCCTGCGAGAAAACGTTCTCTTAAGATGCCGCCGGGTCGCCGCTTTTCCCATAGCGGTTCAGTGCGCGGGCGCACAGTTGCAGCGCCACCGCCGCGCCCAGCCAGACCTGCCAGTGGGAGAAGACTCCGGAGGAGATGGCGAAGCTGTTGGTCCAGTTGAGGTCGGCGGCAATGCGCCAGAAGGCCAGTATCGCCGCGGCCAACGCCGAGGGTGGCAGAAGGGCGGCTAGAACCAGCGCCAGACGCTTATTTTTTTGCCGTTTCCGGCCCAGCTTGAAGCCTTTGCCGAAGCGGATCCGAACCACCATGGCGACGTGATACCAATTTAACAGCTTTTGCGATAGATTATACATTCGGATCTAGAGAGGCATTCATGCAAAAATTCAAAACCGCGTTGTTCGGAACCGGCTTCGTCGGCCGGGTTCACCTGGAAGGAATTCGCCGGCTGGGCTACGTCGAGCTCTATGCCATCGGCGAACCACAAATCGAAAAGGCCAATCAGCTCGCCGAAGAGTTCGGCGTGGCGCATACCGAGGCGGATTATCACCGCATCCTGGAAGATCCGGCCGTCGATGCCGTACACATCTGCACGCCCAACGCCCTGCATTTCCCCATCGCGAAGGACGCGCTATTGGCGGGCAAGCACGTGATCTGCGAAAAGCCGCTGGCCACCAGCATCGCCGAGGCCCGGGAACTGGTGGCCCTCGCCAAAGAGAAGAAGCTGCGCAACTGCACCTCGCATAACCTGCGTTTCTACCCGATGGTGCAGCACATGCGCCGCATGGTGGAAGCCGGCGACCTGGGCGACATTATGGTGCTGCAGGGCACGTATTCGCAGGACTGGCTGCTCTACGATACCGACTGGAACTGGCGTCTCGACAGCAAGTTCAACGGCCCCTCGCGCTGCCTGGCCGATATCGGCTCCCACTGGTGCGACATGGCCGAGCACATCACCGGACAGCGCATCACCAGCGTCTGCGCCGACATGGCCACCTTCCACAAGACCCGCAAGCAGCCCAAGGGCCCCATCGAGACCTTCGCCGGCAAGACGCTTTCGCCCGAGGATTACGTGGAAACCGCCGTCGACACCGAGGATATGGGCGCGGTGGTGTTCCGCATGGGCAACGGCGCGCGTGGCGCCTATACCGCCAGCCAGGTGAATGCCGGCTGCAAGAACCGCCTGCAAATGGAGATCTACGGCACCAGGTGCGGCGTCATGTGGAGTCAGGAACGCCCCGACGAACTGTGGATCGGCAATCGCAACAGCAACAACCAGATCATCATCAAGGATCCGTCGCTGCTCAAGCCGAAAGCCAAACCCTACGCGGATCTCCCCGGCGGCCATAGCGAAGGCTACGACGACACCTTCAAGCAGATCTTCCGCCGCTTCTACCAGTCCATCGCCGACCCCACCGCCACGCCCGAGTACCCGCAGTTCGTCGACGGGCTACGCCAGTTGACCATTCTCGAATCCGAAATGGAAAGCAACGCCAAACACGGCTGGGTGGACGTTCCGCCCTTCCAGGGGTAATCAATACCCGCGCCCGGCGATGCGCATCACCGAAATTCGCCAGGCGCCGCCCACGCGTTTGAGGACGAACACAGCGGGCATCGTGCGCTTCATGATCATGCTGCCGAACTGAGAGGCGGTGGCGTCCACGAACGCCACGTCCGGCGTCACCATCCGGATGGCGGTGGCCTCGAAATAGACTTGCGATACCTCCTGGCCGGCGAAGCGGTCCAGCGGCGAGAGGTCGGCGTCGCGCGCCAGCACCGTGGCGCGTTCGTGCGGATCGTTGAAGGTGGCGATGGCCTTGCGGATAGCCTCGGAGCCCTCGGGTTCGGCCGCCCACGCGCGCGCGGCCAGTATCGGGAAGATCCAACAGATGGCTTTCATGTCAGAGGGGAAATGCCGCGCGAGGCGACTTCCTTTCATCTTCTCTGCGCCTATCTCTGCGGTCTCTGCGTCTCTGCGTTGAATGGGCTCTTTCCCACTTACTGAATCGTCCGCGTCTTCCGATTCATGTAGTCCATCAGCAGGTATTGGCCCAGCGTGTAGGGGGTAGTGAAGTAGGCCTTGCCCTTGCAGATCTCCGTCACCTTTTGGACGAATTGCACCAGTCCGTAATCGCTGGCCAGCATGAAGGTGTTGATCAGGATGCCCTGCTTGCGGCAGCGGTTGACCTCTTCCAGCGTCTTGCTGATCACCAGCGGGTCCAGGCCAAATGCGTTCTTATAGATGCGGCCGTCTTCCAGGGTGAGGCAACTGGGCTTGCCATCGGTGATCATGATGATCTGGCGCATGTCCTTGCGCTCCTGGTTGAGCAGGCGCTGCGCCAGAATCAGGCCATCGCGCGTGTTGGTATAGTAAGGGCCCACCTGCACGCGCGCGAGCTGGCTGATGGCCAGTTCCTCCGCGGAATCGTGGAACAGCACGCAGCGCAGGCTGTCGCCGGGATATTGGGTCTTGATCAGGTGGGCCAACGCCAGCGCCACCTTCTTGGCGGGGGTGAAACGGTCCTCGCCGTATAGGATCATGCTGTGGCTGCAATCCAGCATCAGGACCGTGGCGCAGGAGCTTTGGTACTCGCACTGGTGGACGTGCAGATCGCTGTACTCCAGATTGAGCGGGACCTGGGCGCCTTCCCGCCGGATGGCGGAGAAGAGCGTGGCGCTGACATCCAGGTTCAACGTGTCGCCGAACTCGTAGCTCTTCGACGACCCGTTGGCCTCGATGCCGGTGGAAAGGTCGCGCGTATCGTGGCGGCCGAAGCTGCTGCGGCCGAGCGAGCCGAGCAGATCTTTGAGCGTTTTGAAGCCCAGGAAATCCAGCGATTTGTCGGTGACTTCGAATTTGACCTTGGTGTCCGGGCCAACTCCGGCGCTGCCCGCGGAAGGGTCGCCGGGCTCCTCGATGGTGATCTGGCCTTCGTTCACCATTTTCTGGATGAGGCGGTCGAGCAGTTGATCCATCTGCTCGGGCGACAGGCTCTGCAACCGCTCCATCATTTCCTGGAGGGCGTCTTCGTTGAAGAGCTTGCCGCTCTCTAGCGCCTGCTGGATCGCTTGCTTGAGATTCTCCAGCGTGTGCTCATCCCACTCGCCGCCTGTCATGTAGGGGTTCTGAAAACCGCTTTGCAGCAGGAAATCGGCCAGGGCCTTCAGCAGATCGTCGGCATCAACCCCAAAGTCTTCCCCGGTGTACTTGGAATATTTGATCCATTTCATCGCGGACCTCAGTTGTAACCGCGGCGGAAGTTGGGACGCTCTCCCTTGCCCTCTTTGCCTTCCTCGCGTTCGCGTTCACGCTCGCGCGGTTCGCGGGGCTTGGGTCTGTCTTCGCCGGAGAACCCGCGCTCTTCGTTGCGGCTGATGCGGCGGTGGGCGTGGAGCCCTTCCAGGATGAACTCGGCGGCGGCGGCCCGCACGCTGTCGGGCTCGTTCTCGGTGAGGCCGAGCGCTTTGGTCTTCTCCATCAGGCCTTGTATGGCGTCCAACTGCCGGACCATGGTGGCCGAATCCACGGCCTCATCGAGCTTGAGCGTGCCGCCCAGATCGAACCACTTGATGACCTGCGAAAAATTAACGCCCTCGAAGTACTCGTTGTAGATCTTGCCGACGGCGGTGCGGATCAGATCGCGGGCCACGGTATCGCCGCCCTTGAGCTCGCCC